>JBGSKZ010000343.1:0-24029 GCA_041741035.1 Treponematales bacterium | reverse complement strand
CTCGGCCTCCGGGCCATGTCCCGCGGCAAGCACTATTTCGTCGACAAGCCGGGCATGCTCACGATGGACGAGCTGGCCCGGGCGCGCGCTTCCTGCGCGGCTACCGGGCTTAAGTACGCCATATACTTCGGCGAGCGCCTTCACGTGGAAGGAGCGGTATTCGCCGGGCAGCTCATCGAGCGCGGCGCCATAGGCCGCGTCGTGCACGTGACCATACTCGCGCCGCACCGGCTGAACAAGGATAAGCGCCCCGCCTGGTTCTTCGAGCCGGAACAGAATGGCGGCATCATAACCGACATAGGCAGCCATCAGGTGGAACAGTTCCTCGCCTATAGCGGCGCGCGTTCCATACGCGTTCTGCATAGCACCCTCGCCAATTACGCGAACGCCGACAAGCCGCGCTTTTTCGATTACGGCGACGCCAGCCTCGTGGCCGATAACGGGGCCAGCTGCTACTTCCGCGTGGACTGGTTCACGCCCGACGGCCTCGGGGCCTGGGGCGACGGCAGGGTATTCATCGTAGGCACCGAAGGCAGCATAGAAATCCGCAAGTATATCGACGTGGCCAGCTCGCCCGAGGGCGATCACGTGTACCTGGTCGACAAGCACGGCGAGCACAAGCACGAAGTGGGAGGCAAGCTAGGCTTCGCCTTTTTCGGCCGCTTCATACGCGACTGCCTTGACGGCACCGAGACCGCCATAGGGCAGGAACATAGCTTCGAAGCCATGCGGGCCACTATAGAGGCGCAGGAAAAGGCCTACATCATACGGGCTTAGGGCTTTTCCATATATAGTTCCCCGAAGCTTGTTGCTCGGGGCGAAACACTGCTTCCCATAGCGTAAGCCGCTTGGCTATACCGCTAGGGCAAGCGTCCTCGGAGGCACAGACACAAGCTTCGGGGAACTAATTTTTCCTTAGCTACAGCCGGTGGTGCTCCCGCAGCTTTCTCGCCAGGCCCTGCAGTCCTGTCTATCGAGTACCGCGTCCCTTAGTCCGCGGTACTCGATAACTATCCGGCCTCAAATGCGAAACGGATCGCTTTGAGGCCAGCGGCGTTGAATCAGCTGCAGCCGGTCGTGCTCCCGCAGGTTTCGCATTTGAGGCAGGTGCCGTTGCGCACCAGGGTGAGGTGGCCGCAGATAGGGCAGGGGTCTCCTTCGTAGCCCTTCATGCGCGCCTTGCGCAGGTCGTCCTTAGGCTTTTGCGGCTGGATCTCCCGGGACTGCGCGCTCGAGGGCTGGGCGGCGGAGGCCGCCGCCGCTTGGGTAGCGCGCTGGTCGGCTTCCATCTTCGCCTTGCCGTTCTGGGTGGCGGTGGCCATGAGATCCTCGGGCTTAACCTGGCCGAGGTCATAGCGATCCTGGTAAGCTATGGCAAGGTCGCGGAACACGTAGTCGAGCACGCTGGTGGCCATCTTTATGTACTCGTGGCCCTGGACCATGCCGTTGGGCTCGAAACGGCTGAAGGTAAAGGCGTCCACGTACTCGTCCAGGGGCACGCCGTACTGCAGGCCCAGGGACACGGCTATGGCGAAGGAGTTTAAGAGGCTCCTGAAGGCTGCGCCTTCCTTGTGCATGTCCAGGAATATTTCCCCGAGCCTGCCGTCGTCGTATTCGCCGGTGCGTATGAAGATGGAATGCCCGGCTATCTTGGCCTTCTGGGTGTAGCCCACGCGCCTGTTGGGCAGCGAGCGGCGTATCGTGGCCGGG
Source organism: Treponematales bacterium (assembly GCA_041741035.1). GTDB lineage: Bacteria > Spirochaetota > Spirochaetia > Treponematales > UBA12059 > UBA5200. The sequence goes on along the minus strand of JBGSKZ010000343.1, from coordinate 22,319 downwards.
GCCTTAGCGTCGGAGGGGCTAGCGGGCGCCTGTACCACGGGCTTGGGCGTATTGGCCACGGCGAGCAGGCCCTCGGCTATGGGGTCGGCGTCCGCCGCTATGGACGACAGGGGCTGGGAGAGCTTGGAGCCGTCGCGGTAGAGGGCTATGGACTTGAGCATGCTCTGCCAGGCGGTCATATGCGCGCCTTTTACGTCGTCGTAGGTGGCCGAGTTGGGCATGTTTATGGTCTTGGATATTGCGCCGGACACGAAGGGCTGCGTGGCCGCCATCATGGACACGTGGGCCTGCCAGCTTATGGATCTGGTAGCCGTCCTGCCCGAGGGCGTGGCCGTGTCGAATACCGGGTAATGGCTCTTTTTGACGTGGGGGGCGCCTTCTATGCCCATGGAGCCGCAGGCGTAGGCCTCGGCCGCCTCTATGTCCCTGTCGCCGAAGCCCAGGAAGCGGAGTATGTCGAAGCCGGGCGCGGATCTGAGTTCGCTCAGGGCGCCCACCGCGTCGAAAGCCTCCGCTCCAAGCACGAAGGGGTTGAAGGCGGCGTCCAGGCTCATGGCGTCGCGCAGGGCGCTGTCGGCCTTCTGCAGCGCTTCCTCGGGCAAGCCTTTGGCGGCCAGGGCCTCGAGGGACACGCCCGGGGCGCCGCGCAGGGAGCCCGTGCCAACCATGTAGGTCTTTATGTCCTCTATTTTGTCTTCGCTGTAGCCCAGGGCGTGAAGGGCGGGGGCTATGGACTGGTTGACAATCTTGAAGTAGCCGCCGCCGGCCAGTTTCTTGAATTTGACCAGGGCGAAGTCCGGTTCTATGCCGGTAGTGTCGCAGTCCATGAGTAGGCCTATGGTGCCGGTGGGGGCTATGGCCGTGGTCTGGGCGTTGCGATAGCCGTGCTTCTCGCCCAGGGCGAGCGCCTCGTCCCAGGCTTCGCGGGCGGCTTTTACCAGGTACTCGGGCGCCTTGTCCGCCTTAAGGCCCCAGGGCTTCACCGAGAGCTGCTCATACTCGCTCGGGGCCGCGTCGTAGGCTACGCGCCGATGGTTGCGCACGACGCGTAGCATGTGCTCGGCGTTGGCTCCATAGCGCGCGAAGGGGCCGAAGGCTTCGGCCATGCGGGCCGACTGCGCGTAGGCTTCGCCCGTTATGATGGCGGAAAGGGACGCGGCTATGGCTCGGCCCTCCTCGGAGTCGTAGGGCTTGCCCATGACCATGAGCAGGGTGCCCAGGTTGGCGTAGCCTAGGCCCAGGGTGCGGTAGTCGTAGCTGCGGCGCGCTATCTCCTTGGAGGGGAACTGCGCCATGACAACGGATATCTCCAGGATGGTCGTCCAATGCCGAACGGCGTGCCTGTAGGCGTCTTCGTCGAACTTCTCGGCCTTGCGGTCATAGAAGGTGGTAAGGTTGAGCGAGGCCAGGTTGCAGGCGGTATCGTCGAGGAACATGTATTCGGAGCAGGGGTTCGAGCCGCGTATGGCTCCGTCGGCCGGGCAGGTATGCCAGTCGTTTATGGTGGTATGGAACTGCAGCCCCGGATCGGCGCACTGCCAGGCCGCCTTGGCTATCTTGTCCCAGAGCACGCGGGCCTTCACGTTGCGCATGGTCTTGCCGCCGCGGCGCATGGTTAGCGGCCAGTCCTTGTTCTTGATGACCGCCTCCATGAACGCGTCGTTTATGCGCACCGAATTGTTGGATGCCTGGCCGCTCACCGTGCTGTACGCGTCGCCTTCCCAATTGGTATCGAATACCGCGCCGTCCACGTCGGGGTCGCCGTCGGCTATGCGCCGCAGGGTCTGGTATATGTAGGAGCCGGGCACGCCCTGGTCCATGGCCTCGCGCGAGGCGGCGCGCAGGGCGGGGTTGACGTTGAAGTCGAGGCGGCTCTGCTGCGCCACGGCGGCGTTGGATGCGGCCTCGCGCAGCGCTATGGTGGCGCGTCGTATAGTCTGCGAGCCCGCGACGAGGCTGGCAACCTTGTGCTCCTCGCCGGTCTTCCAATCTATGAAGGTCTCGATATCGGGGTGGTCTATGTCCAGTATGACCATTTTGGCCGCGCGCCTGGTGGTGCCGCCGGACTTGATGGCGCTCGCGGAGCGGTCGGCTATCTTGAGGAAGGATAGGAGCCCGCTCGACACGCCGCCGCCCGACAGCGGCTCGTTGAGTCCGCGTATTTTGGAGAAATTCGAGCCCGTGCCCGATCCGTACTTGAAGAGCCGAGCCTCGCGCTCGACCAAGTCCATGATGCCGCTCTCATTGACGAGGTCGTCCTCCACGTTGAGTATGAAGCAGGCGTGGGGCTGGGGCCGCTCGTAGGCGCTCGTGGACGGGACTACCTGGTCGCTGTCGGGGTCCACGTAGAAATGGCCCTGGGCCGGCCCTTCGAGGCCATAGGCGGCATGGAGGCCGGTATTGAACCATTGGGGGCTATTCGGCGCGGCCATCTGCAGGGCGAGCATGCGGCAGGTTTCGTCGTAAAAGGCTTTCTCGTCCTCTTCTCCGTCGAAATACCGGGCCTTCTTGCCCCAGAGCAGCCAGGTATAGGCGAGGCGGTGAAACACCTGGCGTGCGTCGTGCTCGCTGCCGGGATTGGGCGAAGCGCCGGCGAGAGCCTGCTGGCCGGCCGGTACCCAGGAGCGCCAGGCTTCCGCCTTGTCGTCGGGCACGCCGGCCTTCCGGAAATACTTTTGCGCTATGATATCGGTGGCTATCTGGCTCCAGGCGGAGGGCACGATGACGCCGTCCATGCGGAAAACCACCCGGCCATCGGGATTGCGTATTTCAGAAACCCGTTTTTCCCACTTGATTCCTTCGTAGGGGCCTTTTCCGGGCTTGGTAAATCGTCGGCTAACTTTCATCATGTTCCTCCCAAGAAGGAATACTATACAACAAGTTGTGGTGTCTGGCTAGGCCGCGACGACAGAATGTATGATTCAGGGGCTTAAGGGAGCGGCGGCGCTAGCCGATAATGAGGAGGAATATGCGTACCATCGGTGTAATCAACGCGACGACTCTCAATGAATACTCGTTTATGCCCTTCGCTGGGGGCCTAAGCGCGTTTGAGCGGGTCATGGTCCTTTTTTCGCAGCTCTGCGCGCCGGAGGACATCCTGGTCCTGGGCGGGCGGGATTTCGACCCGGCTCGGGTCGGCGCGGGCCGCTCGCTTAAGCAGGCCGACGCATGGCGCATGCATACGGCGCTTGAAGAGGCGAAAGCCTTTGCCGCCGCCCGCCCCGAAGCGGATATACTCGTATACGCCCACGGAGACAGCCCCTTCCTCGACCTGAGCCTTTCGGAAGGCTTGATTGCCCTCCACAGGCAGTATCGCGCCGAATATACCTATGCAGACGGTTACCCGCCTGGCTTCGCGCCGGAAATACTCTCGGCGCGCATACTGCCCAATATTGCCGAGCTGGCGAGCCGACACGACCTGCCCGCCGACCGGGAAGGCTTATTCGCGGTCATACAGAAGGATATCAATTCCTACGATATCGAAACGGAACTCGCGCCTAAAGACCTGCGCGGCTACAGGCTTTCGCCGCTCTGCGACACGAAGCGCAATATGCGGTCCGCCGAGGCCCTGTGGTCCTTGGGCCTGCGCAGCGCCAAGGACGTGCTGGAGCTCCTGCCGGCGCATCCGGAGCTCATGCGCACCGTTCCGGCTTTTCTCTGGGTGCAGATAAGCGAAGGCTGTCCGCAATCCTGTTCCTATTGCCCCTATCCCCTTATGGGAGGCGATCCCCGGAAAAGGCAAGGCTTCATGCCGGTCGGGTCCTTTGAAAAGCTCATGGCCCAAGCGGAGGAGCTTTGCGACGATCTAGTCGTCGATGTATCCCTATGGGGCGAGCCGTCCCTGCATCCCGAATTCGAGGCCATAGCCTCCAGCGCCCTTGCCCGAAAGCGATTCACCCTGCTCGTAGAGACTTCCGGCATAGGGTGGAGGCCAGGCGCGGCGGAAGCCGTGGCCCAGGCCGGCGGCGAGCGCGTGCACTGGATAGTGGGCCTTGACGACCCCGATCCCCAAGCCTACGCGGCCCTGCGCGGCGAGGGCATGGAAGAGGCGCTAGAATTCACGCGCCGTATGGCCGCGCGCTTTCCCGGGCAGGTGCATGCCCAGGCCGTTCGCATGCAGGGTAACGAAGAACGCTTGGAATCCTTTTATAGGGGCTGGAAGAAGGATATAGAGAAGGTGATTATCCAGAAGTACGACGCCTTCGCGGGCGCGCTGCCGGCGCGCGCGGTCGCCGACCTCTCTCCCCTGGAACGCTTTCCCTGTCGCCATCTGGCGCGGGACATGGCCGTCCTCATCGACGGATCGGTGCCCCCCTGCAAACATTGCCTCGTGCCTGGCAGTTTCGTCCAAGGTGGAGAAAAAGGGCCCGGCTTAGGCTACGCGGAAATCTTGGGGAACGCCTTCGGTGAAGGCGGCCTGGCCAAGGCCTGGTCGCTGGCCTCGTCCTGGTATGGCGCGCACGCTCGAGAGCAGTATCCCGCCTGTTGCGAGGCTTGCGATGAATACCATACCTTTAACGCTTGACGACCGGAAGCCTAGCTACACGGTACTAGGCGGGGCGCGAGCCAGGGCGGGCGGCGACGCGTTGCCCGTATCGGTGCTCATCCTCAACCGCGGCCCCAGACTGTACCGCGCGAAGCTGCTCGAGGAATTGGCCGATATAGGCTTCGAATCCATTATTTCCCTGGAGACGCTCAGCCTATCGCCCGAGCTTGAAGGCTTGAGCGCTCGTTTCCCTCAGTTGCGCTTCATAGTCTTCCAGGAGGAGCTCAACCTGGGCGAGCAGCTCAACGTAGCCATGCGAGAATCGGCAGCGCCTTATGTATTCGTGCTCTGGAACGATATGCGCCTGGCCACGAGCGCCCTGTCCAGCCGTTTTTTCGACCGCGTCGTGGAACTGGACGCCGCCTTCCTGTCGCCCACGCTCTGCGCATCGGACGGCGGCCTCGTGCCGAGCATCATGAACCCGGCCTCCGCCGGCCAGAACCTCAAAGTGGTGCCTCTGCAACCCGTCAAGGATGGCGAAAAGACCCTCTTTCCCTATGACCTCTGCGGCATTTATTCGCGCGAGCGCTTTATGCTGAGCGGAGGCTTCGACTGGACCATAGGCAATCCGTACTGGCAGCGCATGGATTTCGGCCTGCGCATGTGGCTTTGGGGCGAAGAGCTGCTCTATGCCCAAGCGCTCAGGCTCAACTACCAGGGAGCGCTGCCCTCCTTCGATAGCACGCCGGACGAGGATTACGGCCGCTTTTGGCTAAAGAATCTAGCGCCCAGGCATAAAGGCGATTCGGCTGAGCTACCAGGCAAGCGCCTGCTGCCTTTCTTGCTCAGATCCTCATACGGCCCCATACGCTCCTACGCCGAGTTCCGGGCGGCGAGAAGCTGGGTACGGGTAAACGCATATCGTTTCAAACAGGACGCCCGCAGGCTAATAGAGCTTTGGGATCCGCTTACATGAGCGCAAGGCCCAGGATAGTCCTCATCGCGCAAATGCGCCTGGATTCAAGGCGCCTGCCGCAAAAGGCCCTCTTGCCCTTCGCCGGAACCAGCCTCGCGGGTGCGGTCATGCGGCGCCTGCGCTGGATACGGGCCGACGAGTTTGTACTGGCCAGCGACCCCGACGGCGTAAAAGCCCTGGGCCAGGAAGCCGCCGATTGCGGTTTCTCCAGCTTCGCGGGCCCTAAGGACGATGTGCTGGCGCGCTATGCCCAGGCGGCGGAAAGCTTCGGCGCGGCTATCGTCATACGCGCCACCGGCGATAATCCCTTCGTGTCGTATGAGCTGGGCAACGCTCTGCTCGAACGCTTCCTCGCCTCGAACGCGGATTACGCCGGCTATACCGGCATGCCCACCGGCATGGGCGTCGAGCTCATAAGGGTTTCCGCCCTTATGCGGGCTCAGCGCGAGGCTAGTACGGCCTATGAGCGTGAACATGTATGTCCCTACCTGTACGCGAACCCGACACTCTTCGCCATTGACCGTCCCCCCTGTCCCGCTTCGCACCGCATTGAAGGCGCGAGCCTTACCGTGGATACGCCCGCTGACTACGCCCGCATGGCGCTTATCGCCGAAGCGCTCGCCTGCGCGCCCCGGGATGGCCTGCCTAAGGACGCGGAACTCCTCGCGTGGCTTAGGCGGGAACTCGGCAGCCAGGTAGCCACGGAAGGCGGACGACCATGATTTCCATACTCCTCGTTCCATCGCTGTTACGCGGCAACGGCGCGGGGCACTTGTCCCGCTGCTTTGATTTAGCCAAGCGCCTCGGGCCGCAAGCGGCCGTATACCTGCCGGAGGAGCCAAAGCCGAGCGAACGCGGCAGGGCCGAGCTGCAATTGGCCTTCCGCGGCGATTTGGGCGCCGCCCAAGTGTTAAGCGAACTGCGGGGCCGGCGCTTCTCGCTTATCGTGCTCGACAGGCGCTCGACGGACTTGAAGGAGCTTGCTTTCTGGGCCGGCTATGGACCCGTGGCCGCCCTGGACGAGGGGGGCGAGGCGAGGGCCTACGCCGACTACCTGATCGATATCCTGCCCCGCATGCCAGGCATGGCGGACTCAGGATCGGCGAACAAGACAAGCCTTGGCTTCCTATCCTTGCCCCTGAAAAGGAGGACGGAGCCGCCCCGAAGGCCCGGACGCGTCCTGGTCAGCTTCGGAGGCGAAGACCAGGCCGGCCTAGCGGAGCGTTTCCTGTCCCTGGCCGTGGACGGGGAGCGCATCCCCTCGGCGGCGCTTACGGTGGTTTCCGGAGCCCTGGCAGCGGCGCAAGCCTCTAGCGCCGCTGCGGGCGTGGCCCCGATGGAGAAGGCAGGCGGCGTTGCGCCGGACCTAAACCCGAGGGACGGCCTTACCCTGCTCGGTCCGGTGCAGGATCTCAAGGAAAGGCTGCATGGCTATGACCTCGTGATTACGCAATTCGGCCTTACCGCCTATGAGGCCGCCTGGGCTGGCTGCGCCGTGCTCCTGCTCAATCCATCGCGCTATCACGAAGGCTTAGCCCTAGCCGCGGGCTTCCCCACCCTAGGCCGGGGCAAGCAGGCCGGAGCCTCCCTGGACCGTGCGCTGTCATCCATAGGTGCCTTAGCCGAACGCTGCGCCCGCCTGGCGCCCGATCATAGGGACGATCTGGCCGAGTTCCTTCAAGGCTTGCAGCCTAGCCATACGGGCCCCTGCCCGAGTTGCGGCTCCAGCCCCGTTAAGGCGATTTTCAGAAACGAGCGCAAAAGCTATAGGCTCTGCTCCGGCTGCGGCCTCGTAAGCATGGCGTTCTTTGATAAGCGCGCGAATCCATACAACGAAAACGCGTATTTCTTTGACGATTATAAGGCTCAGTACGGCAGGACTTATCTTGAGGACCTGCCGAAGCTGAGGCGCATGGCGGCCGCCAGGCTGGATATCATAGAAAAGCTCATACCCGATCCGTCGGGCGCCAGCGTATTGGACGTGGGCTGCGCCTATGGCGCTTTCCTTATCGAGGCGCAGGGCCGAGGATGGCATGCGGTGGGCTCGGACCTATCCAGCCAAGCTGTAGACTATGTACGAGAGACCCTGCACGTTCCCGCTTTCGTCGCCGACTTCTCCGCCTCCGGCAATGACGGCTTCTACCCGCGGGCGCTCGATTGCCTTTGCATGTGGTACGTGATCGAACATTTCGACGACCTGGCTAAAGTATTGCGCCGCGCCCGCGCTCTCCTAAAGGACGGAGGGGTATTCGCGTTTTCCACCCCTTCCTGCTCGGGCATATCGGCGCGCGCCCGCCCCGCGGATTTTTGGGAACGCTCCCCCGACGACCACTATACGGTTTGGAGCCCCCGTTCGGCGAGGCGTATTCTCAAGCTATGGGGTTTTGATGTACAAAGCATACGCATTACGGGCCACCATCCGGAACGCTTTCCCGGCGTGCCGGGCGACGAGCGCTCGATAATCCATAAGGCGGCGGGCATGGCGTCAAGGCTATTCGGCTTGGGCGATACCTTTGAATGCTACGCTGTCAAGCGCGGCGAGCGCCGATAACAAGTAAGGATACAGGCATGAAATCAGTATTCATTTTAGGGGCGGGCGTTATGCAGGGCCCGGCCATATTCGCCGCCTTGGAAAAGGGCTACCGTGTCGTGGTGGCCGATGGCGATGCGTCGGCGGTCAATGTAGTCTACGCCCATCAGTTTCTGCGCATAGACCTAAAGGATAGGGAAGCCCTGCTAGAGGCGGCCCGCGGCATTGATAGCCTGGCCGGCGTCTTTACCGCAGGCACGGACTTCTCCGCTTCAGTAGCTTATATCGCCGAGAAGCTAGGCTTGCCGGGCATAGGCTTGGAAGCGGCGCTCGACGCCTCGGACAAGGCCCGCATGCGCTCGCGCTTAGCCCTGGCGGGGGTGCCCGTTCCGCTATTCGCCGCGGGCGGCGCCGCGGATGACCCCATAGCCCTGGCTCGCGGCCTCTTCGATAAGGGGGCGAGCCTGCCCCTGGTCGTGAAGCCGGTGGATAATATGGGCTCCCGCGGCTGCAGGCTCGCTCGCGACGAAGCGGAACTGAGCTCGTCCTGGGCCGATGCCATAGCCAATTCGCGCAGTAGCCGGGCCATACTGGAAGAATACCTGGACGGCCCGGAATTCAGCGTAGACGCGCTCGTACAGGACGGCCGCATAGCGATTCGGGGCATAGCGGACCGCATCGTCACCTTTCCTCCGTATTTCGTCGAGCTCGGGCACACTATGCCCAGCGCCTACGATGGAGAAATCATTTCCGAAGTGCTCAAAGTGTTCAGCGCCGGGGTGCGCGCCCTGGGCATAGTATCGGGAGCGGCCAAAGGCGACATGAAATATACGCGCAAAGGCGCTTTCGTAGGCGAAATAGCCGCCCGTTTATCCGGCGGCTATATGTCCGGCTGGACCTATCCCTACGCGAGCGGCATAGACCCCGCCTCCGAAGGGCTGGATATAGCCTGCGGCGTCAAGGCGGCCCTGCCCGAAGGCCCCTGCGCCTTCGTGTCGGCGGAGCGGGCTTTCATATCTATACCCGGAGAGCTTTCCGAGCTTCAAGGCGTCGGCGCCGCCCGCAGGATGCCCTATGTCAAGGACCTCTTCCTGCGCGCAAAACCGGGGGATCGCCTGCAATTTCCCATGAACAACGTGCAGAAGGCTGGCAACGCGATTAGCCAGGCGCCTGACCACGAGCTCGCGGAACGCTACGCGGAGGCCGCCGCCCGCGCGGTGCTGCTGAGGCTTAAGCCCGGCGACCCTGAAACGCGCGCCTTTCTCGCTTTGGACGGCGCTAGGCCCGAGGGGCGGGGCGAAGTCCCCTGCCCATGGGCGCCGCCGGCCCATACGCTTTCCGCCGTGGTCCTCGGCTACGTGGAATCCCTGCCTGACATACTGCGCTTCGAAAAGCCCGCGCGTAGCGTTGGCATAGCCCGACTGCCCGGCATGGATGGCGATTTCGGCCGCGATTGGCTGGGCCGGAGCCTAGGGGAAAGCCTCGAGGCCGTGGAACGGCTTTGTGGAGCCTCCCTGGGCGAAGAGGCCGATATCGTGCTGGGCCGCTCATTCTGGAAAGCCCTCTTCAAAGGCGGCTATCAGGGCGCGGCCTGGCTTGTCGATACTATATGCATGGAGCAAGCCCAGAAATGAAACCGAACTCCGCGCCGCGGCTCGTATGCCTGCTCATGCTGGGCTGTCTGCTGTCGGCCGCCCACGGGCAAGTAGCCGCCGGAGCAAGTCGAAGCGCTCGGGCGGATATAGCCGCGCAGGCTAAGGCCTGGTCCGCGAGCTGGAGTTTCGACGCTCTGAGCGGCAACGGCTATATCGTACGCGGGCAGGATCTCATACGCTTCCGCCTCGGTTATCCCGCCTATATAGCGGGCGGCGACGCCTTGATAAGCGCCCCTGCGCCTGTCTGGAACGGCTCGAGCCTAGAGTTGCCCACAGAGGCCATAGATGCCCTGCAGCGCTGGTTTAAAGAGCGCGATGCCGATAGGGCATCGAAGGCTACCGTCGTGGCGATACTTATAGATCCGGGCCATGGCGGCAAGGATCCGGGCGCGATAGGCGAGTACGGAAGCGGAGCGGGCAAGTTCCGGATAGCGGAAAAAGACGTAGTGCTGAGCATAGCCAAGGATCTTCATAAGCGCTTGAGCGAGCGCTGGCCAGACAAGCAAATCCTGATAACGCGCAGCGGCGATACCTATCCAAGCCTCGACGAGCGCGTGGAGATGGCGAACAAAACCGAGCTTTCCGTGAATCAGGCCATTATCTATATATCTATTCACGCGAACGCGTCATTTAACAAAAGTGCCTCCGGTTACGAGGTATGGTACCTAAATCCGGAATACCGGCGTACGGTCGTGGACGCTAAGAAAGCCGAAGGAGTGGATAAGGATGTCCTTCCCATACTCAACGCGATGCTGGAGGAGGAATACACCACGGAAAGCGTATTCCTTGCCCGCTCCATACTCGACGGCATAAGCTCATCCGTGGGCCCTAGCGCGGCGAATCGCGGGCTCAGGGCGGAAGAATGGTTCGTCGTGCGCAACGCGCGCATGCCTTCCGTGCTCGTGGAAGTGGGCTTCGTTACCAACGAAGGCGAGGCTAGGCTCTTGGCCGACGAGGGGCACTTGCGAAAGCTCGGGGACGGCATCTATAATGGAGTGCTATCGTTCGTCGACTATTTTGAGAGAAGAAGGAGCGCGTCCGCACCGTGAACTACACCATACCCGAAATGCTTGCCGTGACGAGGAATGCGGCGGATACGCTCGTAAAGCCCAAACTGCTGTGGCTAATACTCATAGGATTGGCGCTGCTCGTAGCTTTCATAGCCACCGTCTCGAGCCCCGCCATAAAGCCGGCGAGCCTTTGGTTTCCCCGGGCCCGGGCCGACGGGATAGGGGCGGAGCTGCGCTATCTGCCCCTGAGGCCCAGCGTTGAGGCCGCGGCGCGGGATCTCGTGGAAGAACTCATCCTCGGCCCCATGAGCCAGGATTTTTTACCCATAGCCTATCCTTCATCCGAAGTGCGACTCGTTTTGGCGCGGGGACGCGATTTGTACGTGGATCTAAGCGCCGACCTCCTTTTTGGTCGGCTATTGTCCAGCGGAGTATACAGCGAAGCCTTTTTAGCCCCGAAAGAGGCCTTAATGCTTATAGAAAAGACGCTATCCTGGAATTTCAGCTCCTGGAAGCTATTTTTAACGATAGACGGCAAGGAGCCCGGCTTTTATGTGCCGATGGAGCTAACTGTCGAGCAGAAAATACAATAAAATAATTGACAAAGGTATTTGCGCGACTATAATCAAATCAAATTGGGAAAACTGAACGCGCACTATGAAAGGAGCAAATGAATGAGAAGGCCGATTTTCGTATTTGTAGCGGCACTATTGCTGTTGGGCGCCGTCTCTGCCTTCGCTGATGAGGCCGTCCTTATCGATTTTTCTCTCTTAAAGGCTGACATCATCGAAGATCCGGTACGCCAGGGCGTCTTGACCCAGAACCGGGCAAGCATGATGGATTTTTCTACCGTCGCCGGCGCAAGCTACACGGAAGAGCAGAAAAAGCAGATGGCTATCTCGCTTGCCATCACCAACTGGGACGTGGTTCTCGCCTCGTCGTCGCGCAGCAACCAGAACCAGTCGCTTTCGTACACCGCTGAAGCCCCCGTCGACGCGGGCGCGAAGCAGTTCGCGGGGCAGACCGTGCTCGGCGTGCGCATACATTTCCCCCTCGAGCCCTTCAATTCCTGGGCCCGCGTGCAGCCGCCTTTCGACGTGCCCGCGTTCGAGCCTAAGGCTACTGTCTCCGACGACGGCCTTATCACTCCCGCGCAGCCCCAGGCCGGCGACCCCGTAAACGCCAGGCTCAGCCGCTTTGAGGGTAGCTACAACGCCGAAACCAAGATCACTTCCGCGCTCGGCGTGGTAAAGAACGTCGGCGTTATTAAATCCATCGCCATAAACGTCAAGGGCCTTAATTTCCCCCATGGCCTGTCGGTCATCCTTAAGGACAACGACGGCAACGAGCGCACGATGTTCATGGGTTACCTGAACTTCGACGGCTGGAGGGAACTCCGCTGGGACAATCCCCAGTACGTAACCGACGTACGCAACCGCGAGCTCCGCATCTATCCGATGTACCCGAAGAGCACGCCCTTCGTGAAGTTCGCCGGTTTCGTGGTCAGCCGCGACGCCGCCCATGAAGGCGGAGATTTCGTAGCCTACGTAAAGGACGTAAAAATCCTCTATGACAAGGCCGTGCTCGAGCCCGTTCGCGACATCGACGACGAAGCCATTTGGGGCATAGTCGGCCAGAAGGAAGACGAGCGCAAACGCCTTGAGAGCCTCCGCTTCGGCGCAAGCCAGGTCATGCGCTACATAGAGAAGCTCAAGCAAGAGCAGAAGGCTGATTTCACCGAATCTAAGTAAGTATCATAGCGCGTTTCACATACGGCCGCCCTTCGGGGCGGCTTCTTTTTTTTTAGCCGGCACGCGACCAAGCCTTGCCTAAAGCGTATATGAGGCGTATCCTTGGCCCATGGAGCAAACGGAACCCATACCGAGCCGGACCGCGCTCGAGGCGCTTTATAAGCAGTCCTATCCGGACATCGAGCGGGTCCTTAACGAGATGTTGGCGGGCATACGCCAACTCGTCGACGCCACCGGCTTATTCCCTGCCTATAAGCACAGGATCAAGTCCTTCAACAGCTATTTTTCCAAGCGCCTGAAATTTATGCGCGAGGCGAAGCTATCGGGTAAGTCGCCCCTTCCACTTACCGATCTCATAGCGGTTCGCATCATCTGCCCCTTCATAGGAGACCTTGAGCGCATAGAACAGGCCTTAAGCTCCGCGTACAAGGTGCTCGAAGTCGAACGCAAGGGCTCGGATACTTCGTTTCGCGAGTTCGGCTATCAGTCCACCCACCTTTTGCTCGAAGTGCCCCAGGAGCTTCGTGCCGGCCTGGCTTTTCTGGATCCTCCCGTATGCGAAATACAGATCCGCACCATACTGCAGGACGCCTGGGCCGAGGTTGAGCATGAGTTGGTATACAAGGCTGAATTCACCCCCTTCGACGACCCCATGAAGCGCAAGCTCGCAGCCCTCAACGCCACCTTAACCCTCTCCGATATGCTTTTCCAGGAGATCCGGGATTACCAGCATCAGCTCAACAATGAATTAGCTAAGCGTAGGGTAGCCTTCTTTAAGAAGATAGAAGACGCTATCGATAAAGAGCTCTATAGCGGTATCCGCGGCGATGGGGCGGCCGCGGACAGCGTAGCCCGCGATCCATCCTGGCTTGGCCCCTGGAAATCCCAGGACGACCTCCTCCTTGAAGCGCTCAACGCGCATAACCGCAGCGATTACCTCCGCGCCATCGATATCTATTCCCATATACTCGCCATGCATCCTAAGGACGAAATACGCGCCCTTATACACAAACACCGCGGTATGGCCTTTTTTGCTGAGAGCCGCTACGACGAGGCGCTCGAGGATTTTTCCAAAACCCTCGACATCGATCCCCAATGCTATAAAGCCTGCTATTACCGGGGCGTGGTATACAGCGTTAGGCAAAACTACTCCGCGGCCATAGAAGACTTTAACAATGCCATAGCCATTCATCCCTACCATTTTTACTCGACCTATCGCCGCGCCCAGGCTTTTTTCCACCTTGGCGATTATCCCAAGGCCTTAGGAGACTGCGACTTAGCCCTTGACCTGTCCCCCGACAACGAAAACGTGCTGCGCCTGAAAAGCATGACCCTTAAGAAACTAAAAATGTAGGTGATAAGCCTATAATATTGACACGCACAAGCCCTTTCTGATAGTCTGCTGCCTGTTGACGCAGGTCCCCTTCGTCTAGTGGTTAGGACACCGGGTTTTCATCCCGGCAACAGGGGTTCGACTCTCCTAGGGGATAAAAAAGAGCAGGCTGGTTTTTCCAGCCTGCTCTTTTTTATATAAAGCCTAGGAGAGTCGAACGGGCCGCATACGCTAAACGTATGCGAGCGTCCACGCCGCGAAGGCGGCGGAAAGAAGCCAGGGAGGGCTTCTTAGCTAATATGGAGGCCTAAGCGCGGAAGCCACAAGCTTCGGGGGACCAACTTGTTTTTTTAGGTTTTTTTTGTGATACTACTGTCATAGACTAATCTATGGAGGTTCTATGCAGAAAAAGACGATTCTTATAGCCTTGGTTCTTTTACTGGCCGTAGCGGTACCCATGACTTTCGCGACCGGCGTAGGCGCGGCTTTTGGCCTTCCCCTAGGCTCAGGCCTCCCGGGATCCAACGTCATGCTTTCGCTTAAAGTGCCGCAGATTCCCTTTCTTATGGGCTTGGGCTTCACTATCGGCGAGGGCGCGACTTCGTTCGGCTTTACCGGGGATTTTTGGGCCGTCAACCAGAACCTTTTTTCCATCTTTAATTACTACCTGGGGCCGGGCTTCTATATCGGCTATAGCCAGGACGTCCTGCTCGGCGGAAGGCTTCCGATTGGCCTAAATGTATATCCCATAAAGAATCTTGAGCTGTTCATAGAAATCGCGCCCACTTTGGCGGTGATTTTCTCGGATCCCATCGTGTTCCCGGCCTTTGGTTTGCAAGGCGCATTCGGCTTGCGCTTCTGGTTCTGATTTAGCTTTATAAGCGATGCGGCCCGCTCCCTCGGAGCGGGCTTTTTTTAAGCCTAGGCGCTTGGGATTACGCTTGCTTGCGTTCCAGTTCTTCCCAGCGGGCAATGGCCCGGCGCAGATGGGGTATGACTATGGACCCGCCCACTATGAGCGCCACGCTGCATGCTTCGCGGAACTCATCCGCGCTGAGCCCTTCCTCATGGCAGCGTATCGTATGATAGAGTATGCAGTCATCGCAGCGGAGCACCATGCTTGCCACGAAGCCGAGCAATTCTTTGGTTTTAGCGTCGAGAGCGCCAGCCCTATAGCTTTGAGAGTCCAGGCTGAAAAAGCGCTTTAACTCAAGGTTCGCGTCCTTAAGCACGATATCATTGAGGGTTTGCCGCTCTTCCTGCCATTGCCCTATGGTCTTATCGAACTGAAACTCATTATCGATGCCCATTATCACTCCTAAAGCCGCTGAGCGGCTTTAGGAGCAGAATATAGCAATTTTTGCCCTTTGCCCACTGGATTTAATATATGAATTTCAATATATTACTAAATAAGATCCGCTGACGGCCAATGAGGCGCGACCGCGGACATACACGGAGGAACGAATATGGCTGAAATGCTTACCTTGGAAAGCTTTAAAACTAAGATCTTCGATTATGAGCAAGAGAAGGAATGGAATTATAAAGGCGAATTGCCCGCTATCGTGGATTTTTACGCGGATTGGTGCGGCCCCTGCAAGATGGTCGCGCCCGTGCTCGAAAAACTCGCCAAGAAGTACGACGGCAAGCTCCATGTATATAAGGTCGATACCGAAGCGGAACCCGAACTCTCCGGCATGTTCGGCGTGCAAAGCATACCGACCCTGCTCTTCATTCCCAAAGACGGCGAGCCCCGCGTAGCCATGGGCGCGCTGCCGGAAAAGGAATTCGAGCGAATTATCGGCGACGTATTCGCGATAAGCCAGTAGGACCCGGATAGCGCAGTTCGAGCGTTTCCGTCGCGTCTACCGAAGCGGCCACGATGCCCTGGAAATCCAGCGCGTCGAAGGCCGCTTTTTCTTGCTCGAAATTCGCCTTCAAGACCGGATGCTTGGGGCTAAAGAGCACGCAGCAGTCTTCATAGGGCAGTATCGACGTCTCGTAGCTGCCCATGCGGCGAGCTTCCTTTACCGTGTCTTCCTTGTCGGTGCCGGACAGCGGCCGCATAATAGGGTAGCTCGTATAGGAGCCGGTAAAGCGCATGTTTTCGGCCGTCTGGCTGGCTACCTGCCCCAGGCTTTCCCCGGTAACGACGCAGTTGAGCCCGCGCTTGCGCGCCAGCAGCTCGGCGGCCATCATCATGCAAGCCCGCAGGTATAGGGTGGCCCGGTCCGCAGGCGCGTCTTTTTTTATCTTGAGCTGCAGCTCGGTAAACGGAGCCGTATGCAGTATCATGCCGCCCGCGAACGAAGCGAGCACGGTCGCGAGGTCCCGTACCTTTTCCCAGGCTTCCTTCGAGGTGTACGGATAGGAGTGGAAATACAGCGATTCAAGGGCCAGGCCCCGCGAAAGCAGCCTGTAGCCCGCGACGGGGCTGTCTATGCCGCCGGAAAGTAGCAAGAGGCCTTTGCCGCCGGACCCGACGGGCAGTCCGCGCACCCCGGGCTCGCCGTCGGTATAGAGATACGCCTTCTCGCGTATTTCCACGTACAGCACCGCCTCCGGCTTGTTAACGTCCACCCGGATGCCGCTGAGCGCGCTAAAGACGGCGCCGCCTATTTCCCTGGCTATATCATAGGATTGCAGGGGAAAGGACTTGTCCGAGCGGCGCGCTTCGACCTTGAAGCTAGCGGCGCCTGCTTCGAATTTTGGCCGCATGAGCGCTACACCCGTAGCCGCTATGGCTTCCATGGTCTTTTCGCAGCGTCGCGCCCGGGCCCAGCCGTTTATGCCCGGGGTGCGGGATAGCACGAGCTCGGCGTGCTCGGCGTATGCCTCGTCCACCGTCAAATAGTAGCGGCTGTCCTTGGATTCAAGCACGCTATGTATGCCATACATGCGGCGCTTTATATCGCGCTTGAGCGCGGCGATAAATTCGGACTGGTTTCCGTCCTTGAGCCCAATTTCGCCTATCTTAATTAAGTACAATGCATCCATATCCGTTATGCTCCGGGCTTCTATCTTAGGTCTTATAGCGGGCGTATGCGTCCGCCGCGCGCTCGAGGAAGAAGTCTATATCCTCATGGCCGCTATCGCGGCCCGTCGATACGCGCAGGGAAGCAAAGGACAGCTCGGGGGCCAGGCCTTGCGCGTCGAATACCCTCCGCTCCTTAGACCCGTGGGAGCAGGCGGAGCCGGTCGATACCGCTATGCCCTGGTCATCCAGCACGCGCGCCATGGTTTCCCCGCCTAAGCCGGGGAAGGCGACGCTCATTATAAAGGGGCTGTAGCGCGCGTCGCCCGCCTCCCTGCCTAAGGGCAAGGCGAGGGCGCCGGGTATGTTTTTTATGCCTTCAAGCAGACGGCTCTCGAGCGAGAGGGCGCGTTTATAGTTGGATTCTAAATCGGCCGCGGCCCTGACGGCGGCCTGAGAAAAGGCCCAGGCTCCGGCCACATTATGCGTGCCTGCCCGTATGCCGCTTTCTTGCCCGCCGCCCCGCGCGAGCGCCTGTATATCCCTTTTTAAGTACAGGGCCCCTATGCCCCGCGGCCCGCCAAGCTTGTGCGCGCTGAACGAGGCGGCGTCTACGCCCATGGCCCGCAATGAGCAGGGGAGCTTGCCGAGGGCCTGCACGGCGTCGCTGTGTATAAGCGGCGGCCTGCCAGGCAGCGCGGACCGGATGGCGCCGGCTATTTCGGCTATGGGCTGTACGGCTCCCGTCTCGTTATTGACGGCCATTATGGATACCAGCGCGCAGTCGGGCTCGATGGCCGCGAGCACGGCCTGAGGCCGCACTATGCCGTCTCCGTCCGGCTTGACATAGCGAACGCGCAAGCCAAGGCCTTCCAGGACGCGCGCCTGTTCGTATACCGCCGCATGCTCTATCGCCGAGATTACTATGCTTCGCCTGGATTTCTCAAATAGCGTCGAAAGAAGCACGATGGCGTCGGATTCCGAACCGCCTGAGCTGAAGAACATGCGTTGCGCCGGGCACTCAAGGACTCCCGCGAGTGCGTTCCGCGCTTGTTCTAGCTCAGCGAAGGCCGCGCGGCCGGCGGCGTGCGAGCTCGAGGAATTAGCGTAGTGCCTGAGGCTTTGCTCTGCGTATCCTCGCGACAGGTCATCGTAGGGGGGAGCGGAAGCGGCCCAATCCAGATAGCATGTTTTCATAGAGGGGGAATGATACCCCGGAGCGGCCGCCCGGGGCAAGCGAGCTATTTCGAGTAGCGTTTGTCGGCTATACCGCCCGGTTGGCCGCCGGCCTCGGCGAAGTCCTTCCGCAGGTAGAGGGCGCAGAAGCAGTGTCCATGCTCCGACACGTCCTCCCAAGCGTACTTGCAGGGGCAGAGCACGTCGGCGTCGAGCTCCCTGCTTCCCTCGGTGTCGCGGCAGGGGCATAAGAAATAGCCGTAGCGGTTCCAATTGACGGCCAGGCCTTCGACCAGGCTGCCGGTAAAGTCTTCGTCCGGATTGAGAGACCAGCCCTGTTTTGCGGCGACCATCTCAACGAAACGCCTCGTATCCGCTATGCTCTTTTCTGGCATCGTCACAGGCCCAGCGTGCGTTTCCAGTCGGCCTCGATAAAGCCCACCAGATAGTCTTGAGCGCCAATGGTCACGAAGGGAAAGGCAATATCTGCCTTGTATTGATCCTTCAATTCCTTCTTTACCTCGTTTTTCGTTTCCAGGCCTATCTTATCCACGTGGATATAGCGGTAGGCATAGCCGTTCGTCTCAAGGAAAGTCATGGCGCGCTTGCAGAAACCGCAGGTGGAGAGCGCGTATACGGTAATAGCGGGGTCGGTTTTCGAACCGGGCACCGACTCGAAGCTAAGCTTTTCTATCATGCTCAGGCATCTCCTTTGTCCGCTTATAATAATGCGAAAATCCGAATAATGCAAACCAAGTCGCTCCGCGCGGTTCCGTCGCTTAGAGCACGCGCCGTCGCCTAGAGCCAGCGGCGCGCATAGGCCTCGGGGTCGAATTTCTTTTTCAAGCCCGAATAAGCCATGGCCCTTACGCTGCCGAATACCGGCCTGCCTGGCCAGGGGCGGTCATGAAGGCCGAAGCACCAAGCGACCCCCGCCCAGCCGTTTGGGTCGCGGCCGTCGAGCGCGTAACGGTCGTTTAGGTAGAGGGCCCTCGCGAAGGCCTCGCGAGGATGAGCGCTCCAGGCCAGGATCATCTTGCCCCAATACATGCGCATATAATTATGTATGGTTCCCGTGCGCACGAGCTGCGCCTGCGCAGCGTTCCAAATGCGGTCATGCGTAGCGCCCGCCTCAAAATCCTTTAGCCCATAGACATAGGGCCTCCTGTCGCCCGCGCGCTCAAGCAGGGTAGCGCGCGACCAGGCCGGCAGGGATTCCCAGCTGTCGTAATCCTCGCGCCGATACCAGGCGAAATTACGGCAAAGTTCGCGCCGTATCACCAGCTGCTCCAGGAAGGCGGCGACTCCCGGTCCGCCGCGCTTATAGGCTTGCTGAGCCAACGCTATCGGCGAAAGCTGCCCGAAATGCAAATACGGGGAAAGGCCGGAGCAGCCTTCCGCGAGTGGATCGTCGCGGGCCTCGGAATAATGGTCGAGGCGCTCTTCGATAAAGATACGCAAGGCCCTTTCCGCGGCCTTGGCGCCCGGCGGGGGCAGTTCAGCCTGTTCTACCGACCGGTCGCCGGGGTAAGCTCGTGTGAAGCCGCCATCATAGGCGGCGAACAGGGCATCGTCGCTCCTGAGCTTTGGGCTGCTAAGGTTTCGTTTCGCGCCGGCTACGATGCTAACGGGACGCTCAAGAGGCGGCGCGCTCAGGTACTGCCCCAGGGCTCCAGAAACTTTGAGCCTGAAGGTACGGGCCGACCATTCCTGCTTGGGAGAGGCTACGGCACAGGGTATGATCGATTCGCCGTCGACCTCGACCAGCGAAAGCTCGAGCGAGGAGGCGAGCCTTTCCTTGATATCCCGCGCCCAGCGTGAAGGAGAGGAGTCGCATACGACGAGAGCGGCGTCGGCGGCGTATTCGCTTACTAAGGCCCGCGGGTCGCCGCGGCGCAGGCAGAAAGAGAAGCCCGCGCCGCGCAGGCTCGCGGCCGTCTCCTTAAGACCCGCCAGCATCCATCGATACTGCGGCGCGGTGGCGTCAGGGTATTCCGCGAGGACGAAGATCACGGCGAGCGGCAAGCCGAGTTCCTTGGCGCGCGCTGCCGCGTAGCAGAGCGCGTGGTTTTGCTCATAGCGTTGGGCCGCCTGCATCCAATACAGTACATAGGCCGCGCCTTGCCGTTCAGGGGCGGCGTTCAGCGGCCGTATGCGCTCTCTCTCTATCATAAGACCAGTATAGGCCGAGGGACTCCTTGAGCAAGGGCTATCCTTGAACAAATACGCCTCTATGGTATACAGTTGCCCCATGCATGACATAGGCCGCATCCGCAATTTCTGTATTATCGCGCACATAGACCATGGCAAGTCCACCTTGGCCGACCGCTTCATAGAGCGCGCGCGCATCGTGGACGAGCGCAAGCTTCAGAATCAGATGCTCGATAACATGGACATAGAGCGCGAGCGCGGCATAACCATCAAGAGTCAGGCGGTAACCCTGAGCTATCTGGCCAAGGACGGCCAGGACTATACGCTCAACCTCGTCGATACCCCCGGGCATGTCGATTTCTCTTACGAAGTGTCGCGCGCCATAAGCTCCTGCGAAGGGGCCATTTTACTCGTCGACGCCACGCAGGGCGTCGAGGCCCAGACCCTGTCAAACATGTATATGGCCCTCGAGCATGACCTCGAGATACTGCCCGTCATCAACAAGATCGATATGCCCGCGGCAAACATAGCGGACGCCAGGCATCAGATAAGCCATGACCTAGGCCTCGACGGCGACGAGGCGCTCTGCGTGTCGGGCAAGATGGGCCTGGGCATAGACGAGCTTTTCGAGGCCATAGTGGCGCGCGTGCCCGCGCCTACCGGCTCCAACGACGGAGCCATACGCGCGCTCACCTTCGATAGCCACTACGACCCTTACCGAGGCGTCATAGTGCACATGCGCGTCTTCGACGGCGTTATCAAGCCGGGTATGAAGATACGCTTCATGCACAACAATTCCGAATACGAGGTAGAGGAAACCGGCTACTTCAAGATGGGGCTCGTGAAGACTGCGGGCCTTTCCGCCGGCGAGGTGGGCTACATAATAGCGGGCATCAAGACCGTGTCGGACGTGCGCGTGGGCGATACCGTGACGGGCGCCGATAATCCCGCCCCGGCGCCGCTGCCGGGCTTCCGCGAAGTCAAGCCCGTCGTGTATAGCTCCATCTACCCCATGGATACCGCCGAATACGACGAGCTTAAGGTCGCCATGGAGAAGCTCAAGCTCAACGACGCTTCGCTCATCTACGAGAAGGATAATTCGGCCGCCCTGGGCTTCGGCTTCCGCTGCGGCTTCCTGGGCATGCTCCACCTCGAGGTGGTGCAGGAGCGCCTCGAGCGGGAATACGGGCAGATGATCATCATGACGGCGCCGAGCGTGCGCTATCGGCTTACGATGGCCCGCAAGTCCGAGAAGGTCATCATAGACAATCCCTCCGACTATCCGGACCCTTCCCAAATAGAAGCCACGGAAGAGCCCTACATCAAGGCCCAGATCATCACCCCGACCAACTACATAGGCAACCTCATCACGCTTTGCATGAACAAGCGCGGAACTCAGACCGGCTTTACCCATCTGGACGAAAAGCGCGTCGAGCTCAGCTTCGAGATGCCGCTGGCCGAGGTGCTCTTCGATTTCTATGACAAGCTCAAGAGCACGAGCCGCGGCTACGCGAGCTTCGATTACGAGATCATCGACTACCGCCCCACCGAGCTGTCCAAGCTGGATATACTCATCAACGGCAAACCCGTGGACGCGCTTGCCCAGCTCGTGTTCAAGCCCAGCGCCTACGAGCGCGGGCGCAAGGTGTGCGAGCGCCTCAAGGACTCCATGGACCGCCAGCAGTTCAAGATAGCCATACAGGCGTCCATAGGCGCCAGCATCATAGCGCGCGAGACGGTCAATCCCGTGCGAAAGGACGTGCTGGCCAAGTGCTACGGCGGCGATATCTCGCGCAAGCGCAAGCTGCTCGAGAAACAGAAGGAAGGCAAGAAGCGCATGAAGCTCATAGGCGACGTGGAGCTTACCCAGGAATCCTTCATGGCCGTGCTGCGCGAAAACGAGGACGACGACAAGCGCTAGCCCCGCGACCGCGCTAGGAAAGAGTGGACCGTATGCGCCCTTCCCAATAGCTCGCTTCGGCGGCGAGGCGCTTGAGCGCGTCCAGTTCAAGCGCCTGCACGCGCTCGGGGTCGGGAAAATGGGCGTACATATAATCGCAGGCCTTGACCAGCTCCAGGAGCTCCCCTCCGGCCGCGCCGTCCTTAAGAGCCGCGCGCAGGCGGGCGGCTAAACCCAATTCGCTTTCCAGGAAGGCGCGCGCCTTGCCCTGATTCGATCGTATATCCGCGGGCGATGCCCGACCTTCTCCCTGCTCAGCCAACAGCTCCGCCGCCTGTACCTGCCGCGCCGCTGCCGTTGCCGCGGCCGAAGCGGCGCGT
>JBGSKZ010000342.1:0-1398 GCA_041741035.1 Treponematales bacterium | reverse complement strand
GGCCCGGCCCCGCAGGTTCTCCAGGGCGGCCCAGCCGCCCAGCTCGTCCGCTATCTCGTAGTCGAAGAGGGAATAGGCGCTGGCCGCGGCCTCGGGATTGCCGCAGAGCTCCTTGATGCGCCGCGATGCCGCGCTGCGCTCCCAGAGGCCTATGAGCCAAAGCGCGTTGAAGCCGCGATGGGCCATGAGATCGAGTTCCTCGTCCGGTATGGCGTCCAGGGTGCGTATGGGCCTGCCATAAGCCTTCGACAGCTGGTCGAGCCACACGAGCGTGCTCTTGGCTATCATGACGACGCGGGGCATCCAGTCCTTGTCCTCGCTGAAGCGCTCGTATTCCTTGTCCAGCTGCTCGTAGGACAGAACGCGGGTAGGCCCCGGCCCGGGGAAGAAGGGCTTATCCTCCTCGGCCAGCATGTCCACGCCGCCTAAGAGCTTGCGCATCTTTCCGCCTATGATCATGCCCCAGCGCTTCCGCATGAAGTCGAGCTGGCCGGCCAAGGAGTATGGGCTGGCCTTCATGGGGGCCCTGAGCATGGTGGGCAGGTCTTCGCCGTCGGGGCCGAAGCCGGGCATGGCCTTGAAGGCGAGCTCGAGCGCGGCCAGGGCCGCCTCCACTTCCACGCTTGCGCGGAGATCGCGGTCGTCGAAGAGGAAATTAAAGGGCTCAAAGGCGGGGTTCTCGTTGGCGAGCCGCACGAGCAGGAGCTCCTCCAGCGCTATATGCGAGTTGGCTACGCCTTCTTGCGAGCCTTGGAGCCAGTCTTCGGCGCTAACGAGGCCCTTGTGCAGCTCCGAGGGGGGGTAAGCCTTGACGAAGGCCAGGAGCAGGGCCTGCGCGCCTTTCTTGCCCAGTGCTTTTTCCACCGCGCCATAGGCCTGGGCAAAGGCATCGGCCTTTACGCTGGAGCGGTAGAGCTCGCAGAGCGCGTGCAGGATCTCGTCTATCAGGGCCATCGCGTTTATCTTGCCCGCCTTGATCACGCGCTCGGGATGCGTGACGGGGTTGACCTGCTTGTTTATATCGGCGGCGAAGAGCCTCGCGGCGTAGAAGTCGGCGAAAATAACGTTGCCGGAACTGGCATAGAGGGCGTCGGACAGCTTGTAGCGCAGCCGTACGTCTTTGCGTATATGGAACTCATAGCGGGGCGATACGGAAGGCCGGCGCGTAGGCGCTGGCAGGGCGGAGAAGCGAATAGCAAGGACGGCGTTTTTTATCGCTGACATGAGGTTCCCCCTAACTCGATGATAACCCAATACGGGCAAGGCTACAATACGAGCTTTAAAACGAGGGCGAGGCCGAAGAGCAGGGGAAGGTGGGCAAGGTAAATGATGAGGGAGTGGCGGCCCATGAAGGCGAGCGCCCGCGCTATGGCCTGAGCCGCGGCATTACCGCTTCTG
>JBGSKZ010000341.1:0-10645 GCA_041741035.1 Treponematales bacterium | reverse complement strand
CAACGGCGCGGCCCTCGTCCATAAGCGTGCAGGGCGCTGCCACCTCGCCCAGACGCGCGCGACGGCGCTGGCCCGCGACGAGGACCTGAGCGGCTCCGTGCTCCTGTCCATTGATGGCGGCGGCGGCTGGGAAACGAGCTATAAAGCCTGTTATCGAGCCCACCAGATCAGCACGGGGCTCGCCGACGAGGACCAGGTCTATACCCTGGCGCATATGGAGGCGGCCTTCAGGCGGGAAGGCAGGCTCGACGACGACGGAACCAACTGGACGGCCCATTGGCACGAGCCCATCGCCAGCGCCCTCGCCGGGCGCTGCAGGCTTGGGCCGGGAGAAAAAGACGAGCTCCTTATTGCCATAACGATGGATATGCCCTTCGCCGGCTTCGGCATGGGAAGGAGCTGGCGCAAGGCGTATACCGAGCGCTGGGGCTACGACTGCGGCCGGAGCCTGGACCTTGCCGAATACGGGCTCGACTCCAACGCCCGCTGGCTTAAGGCTATCGACGGCTGGCATAAGGCGGAGTTTTCGCGGGAAGAAGAACGCCCGCCCGCGCTACGGGGCGCGCGCATAAACGAGCTGTACTTCGTGGCCGCCGGCGGGAGCGCGTGGCTAGCCGGGCCGGCGGAAGGTCAGGGGGGCGGAGCGGCTACGCTAGGCCGCGGCTGGCATTTCGGCCTCCTTGAGGGCTTCGACACCGGCTACTACTACTATAACACCCTGGATCTTTGGGTATACGCCTTCGTCGCGCTCAGCAAGAATTGGCCACTGCTCGCCGAGAATGTCTTTGCCGATTTTCTCGCCAGCGCTCCTCTGCGCCAGGAGCGGCTGCATATGATATACCGCTCGGGCGCCCTGGCCCCCAATCTGCTCTACGGCAAGCTGCCCCATGACCTGGGCAGCCCCGCCGAGGATCCCTGGGCGCTCCTCAACGGCTATGCGCACCGCGACGACCCCAATCTCTGGAAGGACCATAACCCGGCGTTCATCGTCGCCTTTTTCCTGCACCGGGCCATTATCGGGAAAGAGCTATCCGAGAGCGAATATCGCGGCCTTAAGGTAATCGCCGATTTTACCCTGGCGCAGGATAGCGAAGGGCTGGGCGTTCCCCGGCACGCGGATTTTGGCGACAGCACCTGGGATAATCTCGATATGCGCGGGCTTTCCTCCTACGCCTGCGGCCTCTGCATAGGCGCCTGGGCGGCCATGCAGAGGCTGGCGGAGCGTTTTGAGCCCGTCGCGGCTAAGGGATACGGGCTTTTGCTGGGCAAGGCCCAGGCGAGCCTAGAAACCCTCTGGAACGGGCGCTATTTCAAGACTAACGACGCGGGCAAGTACAGCGAAGCCGCGATGACGGACTCGCTTCTCGGGGTGTTTCTCGCGAAGAAGGCGGGGCTCGGCGAGCTCGTGCCCCTGGATCGCGTACGAGCCCATCTATTAAGCGTGTATAGCCATAATTTCAAGGAGTTCGAGCGGGGAGTGTTCGGCCCTTTGCTCGTGGCCGAACCCGAGCGAAAGCGCTTTGACCGGGATGGCGGCGAAGAGCTCCAGGTGAATGAGGTGCTCGTGGGCTCGGCCTGGGCCTTCGCGGCTATGCTCAAAGAGTATGGCCTGGGAAAAGAGTCGGAAGAGCTGGGCCTGGTCCTGGTAAAAATGCTCTATGGGGGAAGCGGGCTGCAATTCCGTAGCCCGGCCGCCTGGAATGGGGATGGACGCTTTCGTGCAGCATTAAACCTGCGTCCGCTCGCGATTTGGTATTGCGGCTAGCGCCTTCATGATCGAAAATAGGGGTTATGGGCCTTAAGCCGATACGTTTTTTGTTGACAGCTTCCAATTGTACGGTATTATTTTCACTAAGTAACTAATGCGCCGAACAGCTTTGGGGCGTCACTGCACCTGGGACTTAAGGCGAACGGAATGCTCTAGGCTTCCGTAATCCTATTTCTTTGGAAGGAAGTATACGATGAAGTCAAAGTTCATGCTCTTCGTCATCGTTTTGCTGGCTGTCTCCACCATGGCGGTATTCGCCACGGGCACTAAAGAGGCAGGTACCCCCGCGGCCGCCGCTATGCCGCCCAGAACCATCAATGTGCTCCTTTGGGACGATCCCTATCCCAAGGCCCTTATGGCCATGCTGCCCGAGTTTACCGCGGCCACCAACATAACGGTCAATATCGAGATGCTGCAGCCTCCGCAGGTGCTCACCAAGACCGCTATTTCCGTGACCGATACCACCACCGATTACGACGTGGTGGGTATTGATGAAGGCAACGTGCCGGTATTCGCTAACCTGCTACTGCCCTTTGAACAGTGGGGCAAGGGCGCCGTGTATCCCAAGACCGACCCCAAGTCGATCACCCCCAAGATGTACAGCATAGGTACCTGGAACGGCGTACAGCTTGGCGTTCCCATTAACGGCAACCTCTACGTGTGGATGACCCGCAAGGATCTTATCGAGAACCCCACCTATAAGGCCCAGTTTAAGGCTAAGTACGGTTACGAGCTGGGCGTGCCCAAGACCTTCAAGGAACTGCTTGAAATGGGCACCTATTTCCATGAAAACGGCATAGCTTCCGGTTTCGGCCCCTTCAACGGCGGCCCCGCCGGCGTCCTCTCTGAGGCCGTGTTCATGTGGGAATCCCATGGCACCAAGTTTATCGATTTTACCGGCGGCACCTTCAAGGTCGTGCTCGACGAGGCCAAGGCTATAGAGGGCATGGAATTCTACAAGAAGCTTATGGCCATATCGCCCAAGGGCGCAGAGACCATGGCCCATGTCGAGCGCCAGGCTGCCTTCGCCGCCGATCCCAAGGGCGTGTTCTCCATGTTCATCTGGCCCGCCCAGATAGCCGCCTATGAGGACCCCACTAAGTCGCTCGTCGCCGGCAAGATCGCCTATTCCGCTCCGCCCGCCGGCCCCCGCGGCCAGGCAGCCGTTACCGGCGCTTGGGCTATCGCCATCCCCAAGGCCTCCAAGAACCAGGACGCGGCCGCCGAGTTCATTTACTGGTGGTCCAGCAAGGCCATAGCCGACAAGCTCGTGCAGGCTAACACCATACCGGCCCGCACCGAGACCCTCATGAATCCCGCCTATTCGGCTGCCAAGCCTTGGCTGCCCGCTCTCGCCGAATCGATGAAGGTAGCCGCCTCCAGGCCGCGCTTCAAGGAAATCGGCCAGGTACAGGACGTGGTCAAGAAGTACTGGGTAATGGGAATAACCGGCGCCATGCCTACTAAAGACGCGGTTCAGAACATCATCAAGGAAACCAATGACATTCTCAAGAAGGCTGGCTACTAGCCAACAGGGGAGAGTCGCCTTGAAAGGGGCGGGGGGCCACGGGTCCCCCGTTCCTTTTTTGCTGCCGGCGCTCCTTATAGTATTCGCCGTATTAATCTTCCCCATAGTCTTTTCCTTCGTCGTCTCGCTCTTCGACTGGCCCTTGTCGGCCGGAGGAGGCGCGAGGACCTTCGTGGGAGGCAAGAACTATGTGGACCTGGTGCAGGACAAGGAATTCTGGAACAGCTTGCGGCTCCAGCTCGGCTTCATATTCGTGGCCATACCCATAGAGATACTTTTGGGCTTGGCCGCCGCGCTGCTGCTCAATCGCGAATTCCGCGGAGGCAAGGTTATACGGGCCCTTATACTCCTGCCGGTATTCTTCCTGCCCATCGTGTCGGGCATGACCTGGCGCTTCATGCTCCAGCCGCGCTACGGCGCGCTCAATAATTTCCTCCTCTCGCTCGGCGCGCCTGAGGTCACCTGGCTGGGCCACCCGAGTTACGCTTATGCCGCCGTTATCGTGCAGGACGTATGGCGTATGTGGCCCTTCGTGTTCATGCTGCTGTACGCCGGGCTCGCGGGCATCCCTACGGACGTGCTCGAGGCCGCGGAGATAGACGGGGCCACCTTCTGGAAACGCCTGTTCAGGGTGATATTGCCCTTGCTCTATCCGACCATATTGACGGCGCTGCTCCTGCGCATCATCGACGCGCTGCGCGTGTTCAGCGAAGTATACGTGATGACCGAAGGCGGGCCTGGCATGGCCACGACCCTTTTCAGCCTCTACACCCATAGGCAGGCTTTCGGCTATATGAAGGTGGGTATGTCGAGCGCCATGGCCATATTCCTTTTGATCATATCCATCGTGTTCGCGGTTACCCTGGTTCGCAAGAACATGAGCCTCGAAAAGCTCGAGGAACAGGGAGGCGACCGATGAAAATGTCGACGAGAAGAAACGTGATAAGCGCCGGCGTAGCCGTGTTCGCGTTGGCCATATTGCTCGTGGAGCTCTATCCCATCGTGATCACGCTCGTGAACGGCTTCAGGCGCGATATAGTCATACTCTCCGGGCAGAAATTCGAGTTCAGCCAGCTCACCACCGCCAGCTATCAGCTCGTGTTCAAGAATCGGCAGCTGATGAAGGCCATGGGTAATTCCATAATCGTGGGGCTGCTGTCCACCGCCTTGTCGGTGGGCGTCGGCGCCATGGCCGCCTACGGTATATCCCGCTTCCGCTTCAGGGGCAGGAATGCCCTGGCCTATAGCTTCCTGGTATTCCGCATGCTCCCGCAGATGTCGCTCGTGGTCGCCCTCTATCTCATGTTCAGGGGCATAGGCCTACGGGATACGGTCTTCGGCATAACCCTGGCGCATTCGAGCTTCAACGTGCCCTACGTTATCTGGATGCTCATACCCTTCTTCACCGCGGTGGATAAGAGTTACGAGGAAGCCGCCATGGTGGACGGCTGTACGCGCTTCGCCTTGTTCCGCCTGGTATTCCTGCCGCTGGTGGCGCCCGGGCTCGTGGTGGCCGCGGTGTTCGCTTTCATTAACAGCTGGAATGAATTCCTCTACGCGCTTATCCTTACCGGCGTAAACGCCAGGACCGCCCCCGTGGCCATAAGCAGCCTCATAGGCGGCGATACGCTTACCTGGGGGCAGATGTGCGCGGCGAGCACGGTAATGCTCACGCCCGTGTTCGTCTTCACTCTGGCCATGCAGAAATTCCTGATACGAGGCGTCGCCGCCGGCGGCGTTAAAGGCTGATCCCGCTTGAGCTCTAGGCCCTGCCAATATGCCCGTCCCGCCCGAAAGCGGGGCGGGCGCTTTTTTTACCCCGGGAAGCGCTGGCCGATTATCGGCTATCCGCGCCGGGCCGGAGCCGGCGCTTAAGCTTAGAAGCCAAACGCGTATACGGAGCGCTCGCCGTAATCCTTGCCCGGCCCGTAGACGCAGGGCGGAAAGCCCGGCTGGTTCGGGCTGTCCGGGTAGTGCTGGGTCTCGAGGCAGAAGCCCGCGTGCTTGCCGTACACGGAGCCGCGTTTGCCCGCTATGCCGTCGAGGAAATTGCCCGTATAGAACTGCACGCCCGGCTGGGTCGTGGATAGCTTCATCGAGCGGCCGCTCTCCGCTTCATACACGGAGGCGCAGGGCCGAAGGCTGCCGGGCCGGCCATCCACGGCGAAGCAATGGTCGTAGCCCCCTCCGGCGGCGTCAAGGTCCCTGCCCATGGGCTTCCGCGTCCTAAAGTCGAAGGGCCCGCCCGCCGTATTCTCCAAGGCGCCCGTAGGTATGAGGCTAGGCCCCACGGGGAGGTAGGCCGACGAGTTTAGCTCAAGCTCATGGCTGAGCACGTCGCCGCGGCCTTCGCCCCTCAGATTGAAGTAGGCATGATTGGTGAGGTTTATAGGGCAGGGCGCGTCCACCGTGGCGCTGAAGGCCGCGGAAAGGGTATGCCCCTCCTCGAGCCCATACGTGACGACGGCGCGCAGCCTGCCGGGGTAGCCCTCGTCGCCATCGGGGCTCGTCAGGGTGAGGCGGAGGTAGCCGTTGCCTTTTTCCTCGAAGGCTTCGGCCGCCCATACCTGCTTATCGAAGCCCCTGAAGCCTCCGTGCAAAGTGTTGGGGCCGTTGTTTTTCGCGAGATCGTAGCGCTGCCCGTTCAGGGCGAAGCTCCCGAGGGCTATGCGGTTGGCGAAGCGGCCCACGGTAGCCCCGAAGTATGGCTGCTTACGCGCATAGGGGCCGAGGGTGGAGTAGCCAAGAAGCACGTCGTCCCGCCTGCCGCTACGGGAGGGGAGTATGAGAGAAACCAGCGTGCCGCCGTAGTTGGTGATAGAGAGGCTCGCGTCGCCATAGCTGAGCGTGTAAAGCTCCGCTTCCTCGCCAGTGCCCAGTACGCCGAAAACCTTCTTAGCGATGCCCATACGCGCCCCTTTGCAGTCTTTAATGGGCTGATTCTAGCTTTTTAGGCAAAGGGGCGCAAGCCGGGTAGCCTAATCTTCCTCTTCCGCCGCCTCGGCTTTTTCCTTGCGCTTAGCCATGATTTTCTTCAGCACCGATAGCTTGAGCGCTCCTATGGCCACGACGCCTAGCGCGATAAGGACCCACAGATACCATGCCATAAAAACCTCCTATAATTGCGCGGCATCGCGTGCCTTATGCATTGCCGCGGTTCTCGATTTAGGCCTTATCTGCCTTGGCGACAAGCGTTCGCGCAAGAGCAGATAGAGCGCCAGGGTCAATAAGGCGCCCGTTATGAAATTCAAGGCCAAAGCCCTGCCGAAGCCCGGTAAGCCGGGTACGTACGCGCCTTCAAAGGCCTTAAACATCCAATAGTTGGGCAGGGGCCAGAAGGGAAAAGACCAGCGCGCGGGCACGAAGAGGCTCCCAATGGGCAGCGCCAGGTAGGCGAACATGACGATTTTGAGCGAGGCCACGGCCTGCATCTGGTTGGCTGCTATGCCTCCGATAAGGAAACATATGCACAGAGGCATAAAGACCGAGCTTGCGCCGGCGGCGGCCAGGCGCAGCCAGGACAGGCCCGCGGCGCCCATCAGGGCATGGCCGGCGAATAGGCCAATGAAGCCCGCGAGGGCCGCCCATATGCCGCGCGAGCCGAAATACTCGAGCGCGGAAAGGGGCGATACGGCGAATGCCTTGGTCAGCTTCGCTTCCTTTTCCTCCACCAGCGCAAAGGCCGCGGCTATGCCCCCAATCAGGAGAGAAAGCATGGCTAAGCATACCCGCGAGTAATCCCGGAGCATGGAGCGGCCGCCCTCGCGCTCGCCGCGGGCGTAAGCGGCCTCGGAACCGTCCAGCGCCGAAGCGACCAGGGCCTGCATGAGGCGGCCAGCTTCCAGACCCTCGTCTCCCTGTAGCACTATGCGCGCCCCTATGCCTCCATCGGCCTCGCTTATCGGCGCGACGCCCGCCACTTTATCGGGGCTCAGCACCCGCTCTTCAAGCGCGGCTTCGCCGTATACGCGCTCTACTTCGCCGTAGCGCTCGAGCCGCCCGGCTAGCAGGGCGCCGGCCGGCCCGGACGCGTCCACCGCCATGCGTATTTCAGCGTTTTCTATGGCCGGCACGAGGAGGGAAAGCCCGAGCGCGAGGATGGCGGGGGCGGCGAGTATGTAGAGTACCATGCTGTCCCTAAAAGCATTGCTGAGGTCGAATTTGATTATGGCGGCCATGCGTTTCATGCGCCCTCCTTGAGGAGCTTTGCCTTTACCGACGCGAAAGCGAAGGCCAATAAGACGGCGAGCCAGGCCAGGGCCGGCCAGAACAGGGACTCCGAGGGCGGGGAGCCCGGATTGAAGAAATAGGCTTCCGTAAGGCGTAGGTAGGGATAGGAGGGTATTAGGCTCATCCATCCGGGGCTGAACGCAGGATTGGCGTAGGAGAAGAATGGCAGGATGTTGACTATGAGCAGCCCCAGCCCCGGAAAGAACCAGCCTGAGAGGTTCTGGAAATAACAGGCGAAGCCCAGCCCGCCAAGCGTGAGGGCGGCGGAGGCTCCCGCGAGCGCCAGGAGGGTGCCGGCCAAATTGGGACGCGCTCCCATTACGATGCCCGCGGCTATGACGCCGGCCCCATAGAGCAGGGAGAGCGTTACGAAGACCAGGGTCTTCGATCCGAGATAGGCCAAAGTCCCGCCGGGGCTCGCCCGGTATGCCCGTATGGTGCCTTCCTGCTTCTCCTGGAATACGATTACGGCCACCAGCAGGAAGCCCAGTATGCCGGCCTCGAAGATGAGGAAGACGGGTATGCCTTTCAGGTTGAGAGCTATGGGCAGCGGAGCCGGCTCAAGGCTTTCCACGGGGAAGCGCGCCGCGCTGGGCCTGCCATCGGCCACGCGCAAGAGTTCGTCCAGGCTAGCCTCGAGGAGAGCCAAGGAGCTGCCGGGCACGGATGCTCCGGCCCGCAGCTCTATGGCGGGTCCGGCCGGTCCGTCCCTGGCCACCACGCCAATGGCCGAGCCCTTGAGCTCGAGGCGCTTTAAGAACTCATCCTCGTCCGCCGCGAAGGCTTCCATAGCCGCGCCCGAGGCGAGGGCGGCGCGGTAGAGCGGCTTCCCTTCCATAAGGTCAAGGATGACTTCAGGAGGCGCGGAGCGTAGCTGCGCCGGCAGGAGGACGACGAGGAGTATCATGATGACCATAATGGCTAGCGTCACGGCAATCTGGCCGTTCCGCCAGGCGAGCAGGGCATCGCGGGCGAATAGGGAAGAGAAGCGCCTTAAAGCATTTCCTGCGCCAGAGCCGGCTTTCCCGCTCATGCCAGGGTCCTTCCGGTTAAGCGTATGAAAATTTCCTCGAGCGTAGCCTCCTGGCTATGCAGGGTCTCTATGCAGCCCTCGTCCAAATACGCCTTGATACGCGCCGCGTCCTCGGCTCGCTCGGGGAAAAGGGTTTCCTCTCGTACCGTCCCGTTCACGCGGCGCTCCAGCTTAACGCTCTTGGCGCCGTACTGGAGCTTAAGCTCGCGGGGCGAGCCCATGGCCACTATTTTCCCCGCGTTGAGGAAGGCCACCGTGTCGGAAAGGCGGTCCGCGTCGCGCATGTTGTGGGTCGTCAGGAAGATCGTGCAGCCCTCGGCTTTTTTCTTCAGTATGAGGCCTTTGATGAGTTCGGCCGTGGAGGGATCGAGTCCGCTCGTGGGCTCGTCGAGGAAGAGTATCCTGGGCTTATTGATAAGGGCGCGGGCGAATACCAGGCGCTGCTTCATACCCTTGGAGTAGGCTCCGGCGCGGCGCTTGGCCGCGTCGCGCAGGCCTAGCTGCTCGAGCAGCGCCATGGGGTCCTCGGTAGGCCCCGAGAATAAGCCGGCGAAGTAGCGTAGGTTTTCAAGGCCGCTGAGTTTGGCGTACAGGTTCGGATGCTCGAACGATACGCCGACTTTTTCGAAGAAGGAACGGCCGAGCCTGGCTATAGACAGCCCGTCATACGCAATGCTCCCCTGCTGCAGGCCAAGGAGTCCGGTCATCAGCCCCTGTACCGTGCTTTTGCCCGCGCCGCTGGGGCCTAAGAAGCCGAATATCGTTCCATCCTCTATATCGAAGGATACGCCGTCCACGGCATAGCTGCCCTTGCCTTCATAGTCATGCCTTAAATCCCGTACCTGTATCATGAACCCTCCTTGCCGGCGAGTATGTCAATGATGTCCTCCCCCAATACCCTGATCGAGCCCGCGGGAGCGCCAAGCACGCGCTCTATGGCCCGCGTATAGCTCTTCATGGCCCCGAGCACCAGCTTAAGGCTATCTGAGCGCCTTGAGCCCAAAGCCGCCGCCGCTATGGCCTCCTCGGCCACGCGTTCCATGAGGGAGCTGCCTAGCTGCAGTATGAGGAGTGCCGCTTCGCGGGGGTCCTCCGCGTCGAATACGCCTTCGGCGCGGCCCTGCTCCACTATGGCGGCTATGAGGGGAGCGCTCGCCGCCAGGCTCTTCCGCTCCATGCGCTTACGCAAGCGCAGGTTGCGGTCATCGTAAAGCGCCTTGAGCAGGGTAAGGATAAGCTCGCGGTTTTGCGCCTTGAAGCCCGTGGACAGGGCGAAGAGCTCGTTGAGCTTATCGATGGCGCTTAAGTCCCTACGCGCGGAAAGGGGTTCCATGAGTTCCAAGGCCCGCGCCGCGTTCCTATCCGCTATGCCGTCGAGGAGATCCTCTTTTGTGGCGAAGTAATGGTAGAACGCGCCTTTAGATACGCCTACCGCCTCTATGATCGCCGCTATCGTAATGTCCTCGTACGAGCTCTCGGCAAAGAGCCTCTGCGCCGTATCGAGAAATTCATCGCGCCTTTCTTGGTAGTCCTTTACTATGTGCATGTCCCTGCCCTTACAAACCGACTAATGGTATGTACCGACCGGCGGTATGATAGAAGTATACAGTCATCTTCGACATTTGTAAAGGAGACAGATATCCTCTTGTAAGCAATTGAAATAATGGCGCAATTAACCATTGCAAAGATCTCCATTCACGACTCTACAAACAGGATCTATATACGAAAAAGCTTAATTCTTTTACAGATTTGTCATTGTGGAAACCTTTCCTTATAAACTAGGAAGGCTTATAATTTCGAAGGACACAGCCGCAAAACACAATTGGGACAACAATTTTGAAATGAGGATGGTGAAATGCATAATTCAGTAATATTCCAAGCTTCAACAATTTCGTACCGAGTAAAAAATCAATTCTATGTCAAAATACTTTCTTTAGCTCTTTTCTTGCTATTTTTAACGATAACCCCTGTTTTTAGCCAAATAGTATCAAGCGATGGCATTTTCACCTATACTCCCCCTTCGCCAGGAGAGCAAGAACGTATTTCCAAGCAAGCCGCTGCCTTCTACCCAATCACTAAACTTAAT
>JBGSKZ010000340.1:0-1188 GCA_041741035.1 Treponematales bacterium | reverse complement strand
GCCCGGCCCCGACCTCCATGTGTACGGCAGCGCGAATCTCCTGCGGACGCTTATAGAGCATGATTTGGTCGACGCGCTATGGCTGAGGATTTTTCCAATCAGCCTAGGAAAAGGTAAGCGCTTGTTCTCCGAAGGAGCGGCCCCAAAGGCGTATGCAGTCACGGAAAGCAGGGTTAGCGATGAAGGCGTCATTATCGCGAACTATGAACGCGCGCGGCCGGTCAAACCTTGACGGATCGCGCATCCTCGAAACCTGTGCGTGCGCTTGCTCGGACAAGTATCCCGAGGAATTGACGACGCTTGAGGAGCCGCCATGAAACAGTTTATTTATGTGCTCAAGCCAATACCGCGGCTGCGCGTCGCGGAGAACTGGGCGCAGCCGGACGAAGACAAAGTAAGCCTTCATTTTAAATACTTGACGGAATTATTAGCGAAGGACGCACTCCTGTTAGCCGGCAAGACTGATGGTTTGGATGATCACACCTTCGGCATAGTAATCCTTCAATGCGACTCCTATGATAGCGCCAAGGCCATAATGGAAGCGGATCCGGCCGTAAAGTACGGGGTAATGACGGCTGAACTTTACCCATATACCATCGCCTTAAGCAGGCTATAGCCTATTCCTTACATTATTTATTATCTTTATGTAGTTAAGCCTGGAGGTAGGATATGAAATTAGGAGCCTTCTCGATCAGCCTCTCCGTCAAGGACATAGTAAAGTCGAGAGACTTTTACGTAAAACTTGGATTCCAAGAATTCGGGGGCGACATAAACCAGAACTGGTTGATATTGAAGAATGGCGCAAGCATAATCGGCCTCTTTCAAGGCATGTTCGAACATAACATCCTTACCTTTAATCCAGGCTGGGATCAGGATGCGAAAACCTTGGCGGCCTTCGACGATATACGGGAAATACAGGACAGGTACCTGGCGCAAGGCATAGAGCTAAGCTCCACCGTAGAAAAAAACAGCAAGGGCCCGGGCAGCTTTACCCTCGTGGATCCTGACGGAAATGATATATTGTTCGATCAACATGTGTAGCCGAAGGGAGAGCGCAGATGAATGGCAAGAAAACATACAAGTCTGTAGCTGAATACATCGACGATCAAAACGAGGATACGCGCAAAGCTCTGCTGGAAGTCAAGGCCTGCATAGCGGAGGCCGCTCCCGATGCGGAGGAACTGTTCA
>JBGSKZ010000339.1:0-2360 GCA_041741035.1 Treponematales bacterium | reverse complement strand
GAAGCGCCTACGCTTAATCCCAATGCGGCCAAGATTACCGGCGTTATTTGCGGGTACCGCATAGAAGAGATCGAGGATGAGATCATTAGGAAAGTACGGTATCTGGATAAGCTGATCGATGAACTGGCAAAGGGTAAGGCGATGGAGAAAATCCTAAGGGCCTAACGCTTGAAACCTTAGTTCTCTTTGTAAGGAGGCTGAAATGGCTAACTCTATAGTGCCCAATCTTTGGTTCAACGGCAACGCTCGAGAGGCCGTCGATTTCTATGTATCGGTTTTCGCGGACGCCAAGGTGCTTCATGTCGATTACTATACCGATTATGGAGAAGAAATAACCGGCCATAAGAAAGGCGATATCGTTACCATCGAATTTGAGTTGCTCGGCACCAGATTTATCGCCATAAACGCAGGCCCGCAATTCAAGTTCAACCTAGCTGTTTCATTCTTGATACGATGTAAGGATCAGAAAGAAATAGATTACTATTGGGAACGTTTGTCTTCTAACGCAGATGACGAACAATGCGGCTGGGCTAGGGATAAGTACGGGTTATCGTGGCAGATAGCCCCCGTTATCCTTGAAGAAATGCTGATGAATGGCGACGAGCGCCAACGGAGAAACCTTACCGAAGCGTATATGGATATGAAGAAGTTCGACATAAGCAAGCTCGAGGAAGCATACCGTAAATAAGGTTTCCTTATCCTATTTAGTAGCCAGGCCTAATGGTTTGAGCTTATCGAAACGCCGTTTAAGGGCCTCGCCTTTGAGGCCCTCGCCTTTGAGGCGGCATGCATCTGAATATCCAGGGGGGCAAGTGCATGAGAAGCTTGATCGCCATAGAATTCATCACGCTCGATGGCGTGATACAAGCCCCGGGAAGGCCCGACGAGGACACGAGCGGCGGCTTTGCGCATGGCGGATGGATTAGCGGCTACTCCGACCCTATGCTTTCATCGACTATAAAAGAGCAAATGGCTATGCCCTTTGACCTGCTCTTAGGGCGAACGACTTTCGATATTTGGGCAGCGTATTGGCCTGAGCATAGCGATATCTGGCCGAACGTCAACAGGGCCACGAAGTATGTCGCCTCGAGAACCATAAGATCGCATGAATGGCAGCCCAGCGTTTTCCTGGATGAAGACCTCGCGGGGAATATCCGCGAACTCAAGGAGCGGCCCGGCCCCGATCTCCATGTGTACGGCAGCGCGAATCTCCTGCAGACGCTTATAGAGCATGATTTGGTCGACGCGCTATGGCTGAGGATTTTTCCAATCAGCCTAGGAAAAGGTAAGCGCCTGTTCTCCGAAGGAGCGGCCCCAAAGTCGTATGCAGTCACGGAAAGCAGGGTTAGTGATAAAGGCGTCATTATCGCGAATTATGAACGCGCGCGGCCGGTCAAACCTTGATGGCTCGCGCATCCTCGAAACCTGTGCGTGCGCTTGCTCGGACAAGTATCCCGAGGAATCGACGACGCTTGAGGAGCCGCCATGAAACAGTTTATTTATGTGCTCAAGCCAATACCGAGACTGCGCGTCGCGGAGAACTGGGCGCAGCCGGACGAAGACAAAGTAAGCCTTCATTTTAAATACTTGACGGAATTATTAGCGAAGGACGCACTCCTGTTAGCCGGCAAGACCGACGGTTTGGATGATCACACCTTCGGCATAGTAATCCTTCAATGCGACTCCTATGAAAGCGCCAAGGATATAATGGAGACGGATCCGGCCGTAAAATACGGGGTAATGACGGCGGAACTATACCCATATACCATCGCCTTAAGCAGGCCATAGCCTATTCCTTACATTATTTATTATCTTTAAGTAGTTAAGCCTGGAGGTAGCATATGAAATTAGGAGCCTTCTCGATCAGCCTCTCCGTCAAGGACATAGTAAAGTCAAGAGATTTTTACGTAAAACTTGGATTCCAAGAATTCGGGGGCGACATAAGCCAGAACTGGTTAATCTTAAAGAATGGCGCAAGCATAATCGGCCTCTTTCAAGGCATGTTCGAACATAACATCCTTACCTTTAATCCGGGCTGGGATCAGGAAGCGAAAACCTTGGCGGCCTTCGACGATATACGGGAAATACAGGACAGGTACCTGGCGCAAGGCATAGAGCTAAGCTCCACCGTAGAAAAAAACAGCAAGGGCCCGGGCAGCTTTACCCTCGTGGATCCTGACGGAAACGATATTTTGTTCGATCAACATGTTTAGCCGAACGGAGAGCGCAGATGAATGGCAAGAAAACATACAAGTCTGTAGCTGAATACATCGACGATCAAAACGAGGATACGCGCAAAGCTCTGCTGGAAGTCAAGGCCTGCATAGCGGAGGCCGCTCCCGATGCGGAGGAACTGTTCA
>JBGSKZ010000338.1:0-1893 GCA_041741035.1 Treponematales bacterium | reverse complement strand
AGGCAGGACTACGTGGAGGAAGCCTGGCGCATCGTCGAGCCCCTCATCCATGAGCTGCCCGAGCCCCTAGTTTATGAGAAGGGCAGCTGGGGGCCCCAGGCGAGCGAAAAGCTGGTGCCGGGGGGCTGGGCGTAATGAGCGGCCGCAGGGGAAAGTCAGCTTTGAGCCTGGCTCTTTAGCTTGACGTGGTTTTTAACGGAATAAATACGGGCTTATAGAGTAATGGGTCCAGGCGATGGGCACGAGGTTGAGTAGCAGGTGCGGTATGAAGGTGAAGATCATCTGCCGCGACTTGCGCCACACGATAATATGCAGGAAGCCGGATAGCGAAGTGAGGCTTACGAACAGGATGCCGAAGGCCGTGCCGGCATCGACCGTATGCAGGAATTTTACCCAGAAAACGGTGTGGATAAGGCCTACGAAGGCCGTGAATAGCGCGAGGCCTAGGGCGCGGTAAGCGATGCGCGGGGCCGCGCCGGCGGGCTTAGGGTAAAGGTCCCAGGCTTCGTAGAGATATATCCACAGTATCTGCTCGCTCGCGGCATTGAGCGGGGCCCATACGAGGGCGGTAAGCAGTATTCCCGCCGGGTTTATCGCTGGATTGACCACTGGCGACAGCCGGGCGAATACCAGGCAGGCAGCTATGAGCGCAAGGTTCAAGTAAAAGGCCAACGGCGGCCTCGCCGGCATGGGATTGCCATAGCCTATACTTCCGCGCCTCCATTTGACGAAGACCCAGGCCAAGCCATAGTAAAGCAGCATCGGCAGGAAGGCGCCGGTCTTGGCATAGAGTGAGCCCGCTACGGGGGGCAAGCCCAGAGCGATAAGGACCGAAAAATAGAGGTCGAGCCTTTTCGGCCGCCAATCCAAAGCCCTTTTTCCACCGGTGGCCATAGCCGCCTTTAGGCTTGCTCGCTGCATGGCTTCCTCCACCTGGCAAGTATCGCTTAATAGAATCCCGATTGCCAGTGGCGCGGCTATTTGGCCATTGCGCTTAGGGCTCGCCCGGCCTTTCTTTTAGCCGCCGGGCGAGCAGCCGGCGGCGTATCGACGATAGCGCCACACTGGGAGGGCTAAGCCATGAAGAGCGGAGAGCTTCTGCGTTCCTCGTATCGCCTCGAAGAGCGCCTGGGCAAGAGCCCCTACGCGGAGACCTGGGCCGCCGCTACTACCGAGGGCTGCACGGTCCTGCCGGCCGGCTCATTGGTCGTGATCAAGATACTGGCGCTTGGGGACATGCCCGACTGGAAGGGCTACGAGAGTTTCGAGCGGGAAGCCGCGGCGCTCAAGGCCCTCAGGCATACGGCCATACCCCGCTACGTGGACTCCTTCAGGCTCGACGGGGCCGACGGCCATGGGCTCTGCCTGGTAATGGAGCGCATGCCAGGGCGCAGCCTGGCGGCCGAGCTCGAGTCTGGCCGGCGTTGGACCGAGGCCGAGATAGAAGCCCTGTTCGTCGAGCTTTTGTCCATCCTCGCCTACCTACAGGCCTTGCGCCCGCCCATCATCCACCGCGATATAAATCCGAAGAACCTCATCGTAAGGCCCGACGGCAGCCTAGCCCTCGTGGATTTTTCTGGCGTGCAGGACGCGGTGCGCCTCGCTTACCGCGACAGCTTCAGCATGATGGGCAGCGCTGGCTACGCTCCTCTGGAGCAGATATCGGGCAGGGCGGGCACGCGCTCGGACCTCTATGCCGCGGCCGCCACCATGGCCACGCTCCTCACGCGCACCCATCCCTCGGACCTGCCCCGGAAGGGCCTACGCATAGACCCCGGCGCCCTGGTCGAGCTGTCTCCCCGGCTCCTGTACATACTGGAAAACTATCTGGAT
Source organism: Treponematales bacterium (assembly GCA_041741035.1). Lineage (GTDB taxonomy): Bacteria > Spirochaetota > Spirochaetia > Treponematales > UBA12059 > UBA5200. Next base: position 60 of record JBGSKZ010000338.1, on the reverse strand, counting down.
CCGGACGAGGAGCGCCGCGACCTGCCCATAGCCCAGGCCATAGCCCTGCTTAAAGGCGAG
>JBGSKZ010000337.1:0-6676 GCA_041741035.1 Treponematales bacterium | reverse complement strand
GGCGTGAACCGCGAGCGCATGCTGGCCAATCTGCGCTCGGGCGGCGGCTCGGTGCTCGCCGAGCCGGCCTACATACTGCTGGCCGAGAGCGGCTTCGCCGACGCCCATGAGATCGTGCGCACGCTTACCCTGGAAGCGGAGCGGGGCGGCCTGAGCTTCGGCGAAGCCTTGGCGCGCAACGAGAAAGCCAAGGCGGCCGTCTATAAGAAACTGCGCGAGCTCGGCTACGCTAAGCCGGAGGATTTCTTCGGCGCGCCCGAGGCTTACAGCGGCCGCGCCGCCGCGAAAGCGCGGCAGATAGCCCAGAAGTACAGGAAGCTGGCGGGGGAATACCTAGCCGAAAAGGTCTAAAGGAGGCCGCTTGTGACGATAGGAGAATCGCTTTCCTACGACGACGTGCTCTTGCTCCCCGGCTATTCGGACATATTGCCGCGGGACGCGGACGTACGCACGCGGCTCGCGGGGGACATCAGCCTCAACGTGCCGGTGATAAGCGCGGCCATGGACACGGTAACCGAGGACCGCCTCGCCATCGCCCTGGCCCTGCACGGCGGCGCGGGCGTCATACACCGCAACCTGCGGCCAGAGGAACAGGCCGCGCAGGTAGAGGCCGTGAAGCGCTACCTTAACTGGATAATCGAGGCGCCGGTAACGGTCGAGGCCGACCGCACCCTGCGCGACGTGCGCGCCCTCATGGCCCGCCACCGCGTATCGGGCCTGCCCGTGCTGGGGCCGGAGGGCAAGCTCGTGGGCATAATAACGAGCCGCGACCTGCGTTTCCGCAGCGAAGATGACGATTCGTCGGTACGCGAGGCCATGACCGCGGGGGTGGTTAGCGAGCGCGGCGAGCCCACGCCGGCCAGCGCCAAGGCTAAATTCGACCGGCACCGCATAGAAAAATTGCCGGTGGTGGACGACGAGGGCAGGCTGCGCGGCCTCATAACCGTAAAGGATATGGAGAAGCACGAGCGCTTTCCCAAGGCCGCCATGGACAAGGCCGGCCGGCTCATCGTGGGGGCCGCCGTATCGCCGCAGGACTTTGACATTCGGGTGCCCCTGCTCATGAAGTCGCGCTGCGACTTCGTCGTGCTCGACACCGCCCATGGCGATAGCAAGGGCGTGCTCGACGCGGTGAGCGCCATAAAGAAGCGCTATGGCATAACGGTCATAGGCGGCAACGTGGCCACCGCCGCCGGCACCCGGCGCCTCATAGACGCGGGCGCGGACGCCGTGAAGGTGGGCATAGGGCCGGGTTCCATATGCACCACCCGCGTGGTGGCCGGCATAGGCGTGGCCCAATTCAGCGCCGTGCTGGACTGCGCCGGGGAGGCCGACAAGTCGGGCGTGCCGGTCATAGCCGACGGCGGCATAAAGTTCTCCGGCGACCTCGTGAAGGCCATAGGGGCCGGCGCGTCCTGCGTCATGATAGGCAATCTCTTCGCGGGCCTCAAGGAGGCTCCCGGCCGCGAGATCATATACGACGGCAGGATATATAAAGAGTACCGCGGAATGGGCTCGCTTGGGGCCATAGCGGCCGGTTCAGGCGACCGCTACCAGATAAGCAAAGACGAGAGCCCCGTGCCCGAAGGCATAGAGGGCAGGGTGCCCTACAAGGGCGAGCTTAAGGAATATCTGCATCAATTGGTGGCCGGCCTGCAAAAGGGTATGGGCTATACCGGCTGCGCCAGTATAGAATCGCTGCGCGCCTATAAGCAATTCGTGCGCATTAGCAGCGCCGGCCTGCGGGAGAGCCACGCCCATGACGTGTCCATAACCCAGGAAGCCCCCAACTATTCCCGGCATTAGCGGAAGGAAGCAGCGATGAACGTAGTACTGATAGGAGCCCAGTGGGGCGACGAAGGCAAGGGCAAGATGGTCGATTACCTGGCCGCCGAGGCGCAGATCATCGTGCGCTTCTCGGGCGGAGCCAACGCCGGCCACACCATAGTGCGGGCGAACGAGCAGTTCGCCCTGCACCTCATCCCTTCGGGCATACTCTATCCGGACAAGACCGTCGTGCTGGGCACCGGCATGGTCATAGACCCCGAAGCCATGTTCGCCGAGCTGTCCATGCTGGAGGAGCGGGGCATAGACTGGAAGGGACGCGTGTTCGTCAGCGACCGCGCCCACCTCGTCCTGCCGCGCTACCGCGCCATAGACAAGGACATGGAGGCCGCCAGGCGCAAGCCCATAGGCACCACCGGCCGCGGCATAGGCGTAAGCTACTCGCTTAAGTCCTCGCGGGACGGCGTGCGCCTCGCTGACCTAAACGACGAAGAGCGGCTGGCCAACCTCGAGCCGGAAGACCGTGCCTTCATAGCGTCATGGGCCGATAGGCTCGCCCCCCTGTCCATAGATTTGAGCGATTACCTGGCCAAGCACCGCAACGCCTACGTGCTCTTCGAAGGCGCCCAGGGCGCGCTTCTGGACCTTGACGTGGGCACCTATCCCTACGTTTCCAGCGGCATGTCCGGCGCCGCCGGCGCCGCGGCGCAGGGCGGCATAGGACCCCGCGACATAGACAAGGTGCTCGGCGTGTTCAAGGCTTATTCCACGCGGGTGGGCAACGGACCCTTTCCAACGGAATTCGACGACGCCTCGCAGTCCGCGCTCTGCCAGTTCGTAAGGGACACCGGCCGGGAGTACGGCGTTACCACGGGCAGGCCACGGCGCTGCGGCTACCTGGACCTCGTGGCCCTGCGCTACGCCTGCCTCTGCAATTCCATAGACTCGCTCATCCTCACCCACCTCGACGTGTATGATACTTTAGACGATTTTGAGGCCTGCGTGGCCTACAAGCTTCGCGGCAGCATCATCGAGCACTTTCCCGCGTCCATACGCGACCTTGAGGACGCCGAGCCAGTGCTGCGCAGCTTCAAGGGCTGGAAGCGCTCCCTGGCCGACGTGAAGCGCTACGAGGATCTGCCCATGGAGGCTAAGGACTATATATCCTTTATAGAAGAGTACACCGAGACCGCCATAGACCTGGTTTCGGTAGGCTATGACCGCGAACGCACCATCGTGAGGAAGAGCCCTTGGATACGATACTAATACTGGATTTCGGCAGCCAGTACACCCAACTCATAGCCAGGCGCATACGGGATTTCGGCGTATACACCGATATACGGGCGGGCGATACCGCGCTCGACGCCGGACTGCTCAAGGACGTGAAGGGCATCGTGCTTTCCGGCTCGCCCTTCAGCGTTTACGAGGAAGGCGCCCCCGTGCCCGACCGGCGCGTGTATTCCGGCGCCCTGCCCGTGCTCGGCGTGTGCTACGGCGCCCAGCGCATGACCGAGGATTTCGGGGGCAAGGTAGGCGCCCTGCCGGATCGCGAGTACGGCAGGCGTCCCGTGCGCATACTTGAGCCTGATCCCCTTTTTGAGGGCCTGCCGGACGAATTCCTGTCCTGGATGAGCCATGGCGACTCGATAGAGCGCATGGCCCCGGGCTTTCGCGTCCTTGCCCAGACCGACAACGGCATCCCCGCGGCCATAGCCCACGAGAGCCTGCCGCTCCGCGGCGTGCAGTTCCATCCGGAGGTTACGCATTGCGAGTTCGGCGGCGAGATACTCAAGCGCTTCGCCTTCGGCATATGCGCCTGCAAGCCAGAATGGACCATGGCCCGGTATATTGAGGAAGAGCGCGCCGCCATAGCCGCCCGCGTGGGCTCCTCGCCGGTATTGCTCCTTATTTCCGGAGGAGTCGATTCCACCGTGGCGGGGGCCCTGCTTTTAAGCTGCCTGCCTAAGGACCGCGTGCACCTCGTGTATATCGATACGGGGCTCATGCGCAAGAGCGAGAGCGAAGAGGTCATGCGCACCCTCGGGGGCATGGGAGCCGTGCACGTACACAAGATAGAAGCGGAGGCCGAGTTCCTCTCGGCCCTCGCCGGGGTTGACGACCCGGAGAAAAAGCGCCACATAATAGGCGACCTCTTCATAAGCGTTCAGGAAAAGGCCGTGGCCCGCCTCGGCCTGGAGGATTCCTTCCTGGCCCAGGGTACGCTCTATACCGACCTCATAGAGTCCGGCAAGGGCGTGGGCAAGAAGGCCCATGTCATTAAGAGCCACCACAACGTGCGCTCGCCCCTGGTCGAGCGCAAGAGGGCCGAAGGCAGGATCATCGAGCCCCTGGACCGCCTCTATAAGGACGAGGTTCGCGCCCTAGGCCGCGAGCTCGGGGTGCCCGAGCGCGTGGTAAGCCGCCATCCCTTTCCCGGCCCCGGCCTGGGCGTGCGCGTGCTGGGCGAAGTGACCAAGGAGAAGTGCGATATACTGCGCGCAGCGGACGATGAATACCTTCAGCAGCTGCGCGCCCGCGGTCTCTACGATAAGATTTGGCAAGCTTTCTGCGTGCTCCTGCCTGTGCGCTCCGTGGGCGTGGCCGGCGACGTGCGCACCTACGGCTGGACCGTGGCCCTGCGCGCGGTGGCCTCATCCGACGGCATGACCGCCGACGTGTACGACTTCGACATGAAGGAGTTGCGCGAGATATCCGGCGCCATAACCAATAAGGTAAAGGACGTGGGGCGCGTGGTGTACGACGTGTCGAGCAAGCCTCCCGCCACCATAGAGTGGGAATAGGGAGCGGGCTAAGGGCTCTAATGCTCCACGATGATCTTGTTCGCGGCGCGATCCAGGCGGAAACGGGTCTTCTTGAGCGCTTCTTCTATGCTTATGCGAATGTGGCATATCGTTATGGTGCAGCCCGGATATACCCCGCCCCGCGCCTCCACTATAGCGCCATCGTCTATATCGACGCGCTTGGCCAGGTCGGCCACGTTATCCGCCAGGCTCTTTAATTTCTCGCGGGCCTGGTCGCGGAGTTTCATTATAGATTCATCGGGGCGCTGCTTAAGGATAGCCTCGAGCCTCGACAGCTTAAGCGAATGTTCCTTTATTTCTTCCGAGGCCTTATCGAGCTTCTGCTGAATGGTAAAATCCACGCCCGCGTTTATCACGGTGAGCGGCCGCGTGGCGCCGCCTATCCAGCCGCAGAGCACGCCGTGCGTGGCGTGCACTTCGCCGCCCACGATACGGCCTTTATCGCCCATGGACAGGCGGCCGAGCACGTAGAGGCTGGAACCTACTATGGAACCGGGTATTTCCACGTCGCCGCGAACGGCGCAACGGGCGTTCTCCATGAACTTGGCCTTCAGATTGCCGCCCACGCGGACGAAACCCTGTTCTTTCCCGATGATGCCCTGGGCGCAGAGCAGGTCTTTCTTCGCGCTAACGTCGAAGGCATCCATCGTTTCCTTGATGCTTATGGAGCCGCCAGAATATACCTTGAAGCCCGCCGCTACGCCGCCCTCTATGATGACGTCCCCGGGAAACATGATATGCCCCACCCGGAAGTCCACGTCGCCCTTGACCATAAGCACGTTTTCCACGCTCAGCTTGACGCCGTCCAGGCACAGCTTGCCGTCTATGAGGGCTACTATGTGGCCTTCCCGCCGCTCAAGGTTCTTGCCCAGGCCGTAGGCCGTAGGATTCAGGGTAGCATAGGCTATGCTCTTGCCGTAGATATCCGTGCCCGCTATGCCGTTCTTCATGGGCGCCACCGAGGCGACCTGCTCGTCTTTCTTCACTATGGAATAGGGCCGCAGGCTTTTCCAGTCCACGCTCAATTCGCTCTCGTCCACGGGAGCGAAGCCCGGAAGCAGGCTTTCGATAGGCACGATATGCTCGGCCACCGCGTCTATGGGCGCCATGCCTTTGGCTATGGCCACCTCCCGCTGTATGTGCCTTTCGGTATTGGCCTGGAGTATGCGCTCGTTGAGCGCGTCCCAATCGACGCCGTAGCAAATGCCGAGCCTCGCCAGGAGTTCCGCGGCATAGTCCGCGCTTATAGGCGCGCCGTCGCCGAGGGGCGGGTAAAGGTCCGCGCTAGCGCTCATGCAATCGGGCGATACGAATACTTCCAATCGGCCGTCGTCCTTGCGCACGGCGGCCGAGTAGCCGAGCTTATGGGAGGGATGGTCGTCTGACGCGCTGTTAACGGACAATGGGCGGGCACCTCCCCTTCAAGTATCGGCAACTAACGCTTCGCTCTTGCGCAAAAACCGGAGCGGGCATAGTATAGTCCTGCTCGCAGCCTACGCGCTTAAAGTAAGCATATCACTGGACGCACAGAGGAACCGCATGCGTGAAGCCCATGAGGTGAGCCGTCGGGAACGGCTCAAGATAATACTGAAGCTTTTAAGGGAGAATCGGGTGGAGTCTCAGGAGGAGTTGCTTGAGCTCCTGGAGGATAAAGGCGTATTCATCACGCAGGCCACCCTGTCCAGGGACTTGAAGCTCCTGAAGGCCAGCAAGGTGGGGGCGGGCTCGGAAGGCTATTTCTACGCGGTACCTTCGGACGATGAACTGCGGAAGCGGGAGGAGATATACGCCCAGGATTTCCTCCGCGGCTACGTGACGATAGACTGGAACGAGCAGCTCGCGGTCATAAAGACCTATTCGGGGCACTCGGCGCCCGTGGCCCTAGCCCTGGACAATATGGGCCTTGACGGCATCCTGGGCACCATAGCGGGCCAGGACAACAACGTGCTCGTGGCGCTGCGCAAGGGCTATGGCGGAGAGCGCCTCCTCGCCGAGCTGAAGGAGCGCATACCGGAGCTCGACGAGGAATAGGCCCCGTCCAGGCCTGCCGGCCGCGCGCCCTAGCCCGT
>JBGSKZ010000336.1:0-3557 GCA_041741035.1 Treponematales bacterium | reverse complement strand
TATGCCGAGCAGCTCGCGGGCGGCGGCGCTGGCCTTGAGCACGATGCGGCCGCGCTTGGCTGCTATGACCTCGAGCACGGACGGTACCGAGCCCTTGCGCAGGCCGTCGCCCGACGCGCGGCGCAGATGGAAGAGGCGCCTGTTCTCCTCGGGCGTGACGAAGGTGATGGCCGTGCCCTTATTGCCCGCCCTGCCGGTACGGCCTATGCGATGCGTATACGACTCGGGGTCGAAGGGCAGGTTAAAGTTCACCACGTGGGTGAGGCGCTCCACGTCTATGCCCCTGGCCGCCACGTCCGTGGCCACCAGGATAAGGGTCTTGCGCTCTTTGAAACGGGCGAGCACGCGCTCGCGCATGTCCTGAGACACGTCGCCATGGAGCGCCTCGGCCGCGTAGCCGCGTTCGCTTAACGCACGGGCCACTCCATCGGTTTCTATCTTGGTGTGGCAGAACACGAGGCCGTAAAACTCGTCCTCGGAGTCCGCTATGCGGCAGAGGGCTTCGAGCTTGTCGCGCTCGCGCACCTCCAGCCATATCTGGTCGGTAAGTCCCGCCTGCACCGGGTTCGTCTCGTCCTCGACGCGCTCGAACTCGCCCAAGTGGTCGCGCGCTATGCGCAATATGGCGGAAGGCATGGTGGCCGAGAAGAGGACCACGCGGCGCGCCGGGTTGGCCGCCTCGATGACCTTCTCTATGTCCTCGATGAAGCCCATGTCGAGCATCTCGTCGGCCTCGTCGAGGACGAGCCATTCGAGGGCGGACAGGTCGAGAGTGCCGCGGTCAAGGTGGTCGAGCACGCGGCCGGGCGTGCCTACGACGAGATCAACGCCGCGGGACAGGCGCCTGAGCTGCTCGCCCATGGAAGCGCCGCCGTATATGGTGGCTATGCGCGGCTGGCCCTTCGTGCAAAAGCTCGCTATCTCGGCTGATACCTGGAGGGCCAGTTCCCGCGTAGGCACGAGCACGATGGCGCGTACCTTGGGCTGAGGCTCGGAAAGGCGCTCGACGAGGGGCAGGCCGAACGCGGCGGTCTTTCCGGTACCGGTGCGCGCCTTGGCTAAGAGATGGGCGCTGCCCAGTAAAAGCTTGGGTATGGCGAGAGCCTGTATGGGGGTGGGCTCTTCGAAGCCCTTCCGGACGAGGGCCTCGACCAGGGCCGGCGATAAGCCAAAATCATTAAACGTGAGCGTTGTCATTACGTTCCTTCGGTTCTCGGGGAGCGTACGACGCACTCTAGAGTCGGCCCCTCGGTTTTTTCAAGTATATAGCATTGTCTGCGGTATATTCAAGCACACACGGCAGAATGCGTAATACGCGAAGAAACACTCAAGGAGCGGGAAGGCTAAACAGGCGTATATAGCCATCGGAGCGGCTTCGCACCAACTCGCCCCAGTCGAGGGCCTTGCGCGCTTCGGCATCGAAAGCGAACAGCCCATAGCCGCCCCGCTCGGTGCGATAAGGCTGTAAAACGAGCTTATAGGGATAGCGCCCGTCGCCGCTATCCAGGTAGCCTAGGAATACCGAGCCTTCGCCGAGGCGGTTCAGCATGACGGCCGTAGCCGCGGATAGGGGCAGGCCGCGTTCGGCGCTCCAGGCGACGGACTTAGGCTTAACCGTTTCCCTGCCATCAAACGTTACGGCGCTCTGGGGGAAGGCAAGCTTGGTTTCCTCCTCCGGCAGGGCGGTCCTGCGGGAACTCGCCGCTATATAGGCGTTCACGCTGCTGAAGTCAAGGCTCGCCCTGATCAAGGAGGCGGCCGAGCCCCTTGAGGCGGCTAAGTCGGAGGCAAAGCGCGGCAGCCCGGATGCGCCGGGCGCGCCCAGGACGAGGGTCCAATCCAGGCTGTCCCTCGTCATGTCATGAAGATGTTTGAAGGGCTGCAGGAAAAAGTAGTAGAGGAGGCTCGATACCGAAAGGCCTGAGCGCACGACCGAACCGCCTACCACATAGTCGACGATAGTCCGCTCATTGTTGGGCGTAAGGCTTATCCACGACAGGCCGTCGTCGCTGAGCACCCATTTAATCTGCCGAATGAAATTGGTCGCGGCATCGCGGCGAACGATGATATTCCCCTGGCTGCCATAGGGATAGGCGCCGTCCCGTTCCTTAAGGAAGAGCACGTAGAGCTGCTGCCCCTCGAGCTCCACCGATACGCGGACGCGGCCTGAACCAGTATCTCGGTACGCGGTCTTGAAGTCCCTCGCCGTGGCGCTGGGGGCGGTGACAACGGCGGAAAGAAATTCCGAGCGCACGGCCAAGTAATCGGGGAAGGCGGCGAGAGCGTTAGGATCGGCCGGAAGGGCGTGGATAGCGCCTCCGGCGAATATGAGGAGCATGGCCGCGCCAGCCCAGATTATCCCAGCTCTCTTCATGGTGTTAACTCCACTGTTGTTAATGGCGAATTGCCTTGAGCATCGCGATCGCGATAAAAATATCAGGCAACCTTCCGGATACCTTAGCACAAAACAAGCGCGCTATTCAAATGATACAGGCTTGGCCGCCTCAATGAGCGATACATTGAATAGAGACGACTAAATCGCTATGCTACCGGACGATGAACGACATAGAACTAAGCCGATTCAAAGGCAAGACCGTAGCCGTGGGGCTCTCGGGCGGCGTGGACTCATCGCTTGCGGCCGCCCTGCTCCATGCCGCCGGCGCGCGCGTCATAGGCATAACCATGAAGATATTCAGGCCCGGCGCCGTATCCTTTCCCGAAGGGATGAACGCCGACGCCTGCTACGGCCCCGGCGAGGAACAGGATATCGAGGCTTGCGAGAGCTTCTGCAAAAGCCTTGGCATACCCTACCGTACCGTCGACCTCGCTTCCGAATACGAAGAGCGCATCCTTGAGTACTTCCGCTCCGAATACCGCGCGGGCAGGACGCCTAATCCCTGCGTGCGCTGCAACCGCGACATGAAATTCGGCTTTATGCTGGAAAAGGCCCGCGCATCGGGCCTGGATTTCGAGTACTTCGCCACCGGCCACTATGCCCGCATAGAGGAAAAAGGCGGCATCCCGCAGCTGCGCAAGGCCGTCGACGAAAGCAAGGACCAGAGCTATTTTATCCATAGGCTTACGCCGGAAACCCTGGCAACGGTGATTTTTCCCCTGGGGGGCATCAGCAAAGTTCGGGCGCGGGAACTGGCCGCGGAACTCGGCCTGCCCATGGCGGACAAGGCCGAGAGCCAGGACTTCGTGGCCGGAGGCTACGGCGCGCTCTTCGGCGACGAGGAACCCGGCGACATAGTCGACGAAACGGGCCGCGTGCTCGGCCGCCACCGCGGCATAGCGCACTACACGGTGGGCCAGCGCAGGGGCATAGGCGTGAGCCTCGGCCCCAAGCCCATGTACGTGGCGGCCCTCGACGCCAAGGCCAACAAGGTCATAGTATCCGACAACGAGGCCCTCTTCTCCGCGGGGCTCATAGGCAGCGAGGCCTTCACCGCCGATCCCGCGCTTCAAGGCTCACGTTTCAACGCCTTCGCGCGCATACGGCAAAACCACAAGCCTGCCGCCGCGTCCATACTCGTCGCCGGAGGCCAAGCCGAGCT
>JBGSKZ010000335.1:0-3562 GCA_041741035.1 Treponematales bacterium | reverse complement strand
AAGGGCAGGAACAGCGCTTCGCGCTTGGTTATAAAGCCGGGAGTGCGCGGCAGGGTGGCTATGACGATGGGAATTTCCATGGAACCCTGATGGTTGCCCACGAGGCATACACCGCCGCTTTTCGGCACGTTCTCCGCGCCTAGCACGGTAACCGTGGCGCCCGTGGCCCACACCACCGTGCGAGCCCAGGCGCGGGCGCCCGCGCCTAAAAGACCGCGGAAGGCGCGGTGGAGGCCTAAGGGCATAAGGGCCACGTACAGGAGTATGAGCGGCGAGCTGAGGATGAGCGTCAGCCAAAAATGGGTATAGAAGAGTATAGTGCGCAGCATATCCGTATACTGACTCATTTTTCCGGATAACGCCAGTACCGATGTCAGACGCGGCGGCCGCGGATAGCCCGGGGCGGCGCAGGCGGGGCTCCCGATGTGGCGCAACCGCCGCGCTCAAGAGGGGTCTATAGGGTGAGGCTGGGCGAGGGGCCATATGGTTCCGACGTTTCGCCGCCTCAAGATTGGGAAGGTACGCGCGCATGAGAGTCGATAACGCCAGGGAAGCTACCCTGGGGCAAGAGATAGGCAATTCGATAAGCCACGGCGTAGGAGCGGCGCTCGCCATAGCGGCGCTCGTCATCTTGGTTACCAGCGCGGCGGCCCGCGGCGACGCGTGGCAGGTCAGCGGCTATGCCCTGTTCGGCGCGAGCATGGTATTCCTCTACCTGGCCTCAGCCCTCTATCACGGCATACAGCGGCCTCGGCTCAAGCGGGTTTTCGAAATCCTCGACCATGCCGCCATCTACGTGCTCATAGCCGGCAGCTACTCGGCCTATACGCTTACCATATTGCGCAACCCCACCGGCTGGTGGGTATTCGGCATTGTATGGGCCCTGGCCATTGCCGGCATAGTCATGGAAGCGCTCTTCCTCAACCGCTGGCCCTGGCTTACCCTGGCCGCCTACCTGGCCATGGGCTGGCTCATCGTGGCCGTGTGGGGGCAGTTCAGCGCCCTCGCCCCGCGGCCTACCCGGGTATTCCTCATACTCGGCGGCCTATCCTACAGCCTCGGCACGATATTCTACGCCTTAAGCCGCAGGCGCGGCTGGTACCACATAGCCTGGCATATCTTCGTCATAGGCGGCAGCGCCTTCCACTTCTTCTCGGTCATGGCCGCGCTGCCCGGCGCGTAAAAAGAAGCCGGGTAGCGGCGCTCCTGCCGCTACCAGCACTAAGCCCATGGCCTGCGCTCCGGTAGCCTTGAGCGCTCCCTAGGCCGCCGCCGTAGGCTTGGCCAGGTTCACCACCCAGCGCTCCTTCTTGAGCCACTCTCTGGCTACGAACCACTTCATGAAATCCGTGAGCTTGAGTATGGCATACATGCCTACCGGGCCTATGGGCGTAAGCAGGGCGATAGCGAAGGCGCCGGGTATGAAGGCGCCGTAGGTTACGCCCACGTCGACGGCCACACCCATCATCATGTCACCGCCGGCGCGCGACACGGCGAACTGCGCGTTTAAGAGGCTCCACAGCGGCAGGTACGCTGATATGACGAGAATGAGCCCGCGGGTAACGGCCGTAGCGTCTCGGGTTAGGTTCATGAAGACATAGGGCACGGCCAGGAGGCTGGCGGTCTGCAGGATGCCGAGCGTCGCGCCAGCTATGACCGAGCCGCTCATCATCCAGCGCGCCTTGTCCTTGGCCTCGGCGAGCCTGTCGCCGCCTAAGGCCCCCCCTACGATAACGCCGGTCGATACGTGTATGCCCGTGAAGACGAGAAAGAAGATATTGGCTATGGCCCAGCCCGCGGACATGCCCGCCACCACCTCGGCGCCGCCCCTGCCGTTGTAGAGCGCGGTGGTAATGGTCTCGGATACCACCCAGCTGGCCTCGGACAGCACCATGAGCCCGGATTTCCGCAGTATCTCTATGAACAGGGGCCAGCGCGCCTTGAAGAGCCGCGCCAGGGGCACGTAGAAGCCGGGCTTAGCGCGGCGCGCGTATGCGATAAAGGCCAGGAGCTCAAAGCCGCGGGCTATATTGGTGGCAAGGGCGGCGCCCAGTATTTCCATGCGGGGGGCGCCGAGATTGCCGTATATGAATACCCAGTTAAGGAAGGTATTGATGAGGGTGGCTAGCACCGATATCACCAGCGGCACCTTGGGGCGGCCTATCTCGCGGAAAGCCGAGCCTATGGCCTGGGATAGCCCCATGGGCAAAAAGAGCCAGGATACCGAGCGGAGGTAATCAGCCCCGTGGGGGATTATTTCGTCGCGCGCCACGTTGCCTATGGTCATCATGCCTATGAGCTGCTCGGGTATTGCTTGGCAGAGCAGCATATAGAGGGTGGAAAGCACGAGGGTCATGATGGCCTTGAAGCGGTAGGCCTGCTGCATGCCTTCCTCGTCGCCCGCGCCGCGATACTGCGAGAGGTATACGCCGCCCGCGCCGGAGAGCGTGAACATGAGCACGAAATATACGAAGTTCACCTGGTTGGCCACGTTGACCGAGGCCATCTTGGCGTCGCCTAAGCCGGCGACCATGAAATTATCGATAAGCGATACGAGGCTTTGTATGAGCTGTTGCGCCATTACCGGCAGGGCCACCGCGAGCGCCTCGCGATAAAAGCTGGCCGGGCCGAAAACAGAGTGTTTTCTGATAAGCTGATTCATGGCCCAAGGCTATGCGAGAAACCGGTTTAGGAGCAAGGGGGAGGGCACGGATATAATCAAAGTGTAGCCTTGCCGGCCTTCGCCCTATTCGATTCGCTTTTTATAGCGCGCCAGGAGCAGCGCGCCCCAGGCCCAGGAGCTAAGCACGGCCAGGGCGGCGGCAGAGAGGCGGACGGGCGCGCTCTCCGTCAGATAGCCCAGCGCCGCCCAATATTGGGGAAAGGGCCAGGCCACGAAGCGAGCGGATTCAGGCAGCAGCACCGCCAAAGGCGCGACGTCCACGATGCCCAGGGCCTTTACCATGGCCAGGCCTTCCACCTTGTTATCGGCGAAGGCCGCCAGCGCCAGGGCCAGGAGAGGCGCCTGTAAGGCCCCCGCGAAGGCCAGCCACGCGAGCGGGCCGAAACGGGGCGCGCCTATGCCGACGATATAGGCGCAGGCTATGCCTGCGGGATAGGCCAGGGCGGCGAAGAGCCCCAGGCGCGCCGCCAGATAGCCTGAGCGGCGTACCGGGGTAATCGCCCAGTACGAGGCGATGCCCGCGTCGCGATCGTCTAAAAACAGGAAGCCCGCGGCCATGCCGTAGAACATGCCGGGGAAGAGCGCGAGCACCAGCCGTATGAACTCGCCGTAGTCCATAAGCTCGAAGCCCAGGGCCTTCCGGAGAAAAGCCGCGAGCAAAGGCGTAAGGAAGCGCAGGGCCAGTGATGCCAAAAAGGGGATGAAGGGCAGCAGGGCCAGTAGCGGATCGCGCAGGAGCATTCGCATATCCTCCCTTGCCAGCTTAAGGACGCGCAGTCGGCCATCGTTCGCCATGCTACGCTCCCCTCGCCGCTCGGGCGGCCGCCCGCGATAAGGCGAACGATCCCAGACCTGTCCACGCCAGGGCGCTGGCCGTGC
>JBGSKZ010000334.1:0-1098 GCA_041741035.1 Treponematales bacterium | reverse complement strand
CTCCGTCCCTGCTTCGGTTCCCCCGCGGCAGGCCGATATTGACGCCGAGCTTCTGCTTCCGCGCCAGGCCAAAGCCTATGCCAAGGGGCTGCTTTCTCGCCAGCGTCATGCCCGTGGCGTCGCCCACCAGGCCGGCTAGGCGCTTTAAAGCCACCCTGGTCTGCTCGAAATGCGCCAGGAAGCTGCCCCAGAAGCAGGTATAGTCGCTCACGAAGGACAGGCAGAAGATGAAGAGCGAGAAATCTCCCAGGCTGAAGCCGCCTTCGCCCACCCGGCCCGCGAGGGCGAGCAGGATGACGCCGGTGCCTATGCCCACGGTATTATGGTATACCGAATCCAGTACCTGGTTGAACACGCCGTCCTTGAGCGAAGCCTTCCTGCGCAATTCGCAGAGCCCGGCCAAGCGCGCCAGGGCGTGCTCCTCCGCGCCCGCCACCTTGATGGCCTGGACGCACGCGAAGGCATCGCCCATGGCCCCGGACAGGCGCTCCGAAGCATCCCGCGCCGCCTCCCGGTAGCGCGTTACGCGCTTCTCCGCGGCTTGGGCCACCGCCACCACGACCACCAGCGGAGCGAAGGCGACGAGGGTTACCCGGGCGTCTATGCGGAACAGGGTGAACAGGGCGGCGGCGGTGAAGGCCGCCGATCCGAGCACGTCCAGCGTCCAGCTTATGGAGTCTTCCACCTGTTCGGCATCCTCGCGGAGGTAGTTCAGCGATTCCGCCGGGCTCGCCGCCAGGGGCAGGGCCCCCGGCTTGGCCAGGATGGCGTCGAAGGCGTTGGCGCGCACCAGCGCGCTCATGGTGAAGCGATGCAGTATATCGGCGGCCGCCGACACGTAAATATGGAGGATGCGCGCCAGCGTAAACGCCCCCATCAGGAGCAGCGCGGCGCCCAGGCCCACGCCGGCACGGCCTTCCAGGGCGTCGAAAAATAGCTTTACCAGCAGGCCCGGTATGATGAAAGCCCCGTGCACGCCCATCCATAAGAGCCCGTTTGCGAGGTAGAGGCCGGGGCGGTAGGCCATGAGCCTGCCTATGACGCGGGCCGCCTTCATGGCCGGCTCCCTTCGGTTTCGGCGCCAAGGCCGCCCGCGCG
>JBGSKZ010000333.1:0-12795 GCA_041741035.1 Treponematales bacterium | reverse complement strand
CGGGGCGGCGTCCGTGGCGTGGAAGAACCCGCCGTCGCCGCGTCGGCGCGGGACCCCGCCCCGCGCTGCTTGCGCCTGGAGACAAGGTTGATACGGAGGTGAGGAGTGAGGGGAGAGAATATAGAATCTAGAATCTAGAAGATAGAAGATAGAAGAGGAAGTCAGAAGTCAGAAGTAGGAAGAAGGAAGAAGGAAGAAGGAAGAAGGAAGCTAGATTCTGTATTCTAGATTCTTCCTCCTAACAGGTACCGGCGTAAGTTCCGGCGCCGCATACGAACCGAGGCCCAGGAGGCATGAATATGGCAGATACCAGCAGCTTGCAGCTCAATCCCCCCGTTAACCGTTACCGCGGCGCCCTGCCCAAGATAGGCATACGGCCCACTATCGACGGACGCCTGGGCGGCGTGCGCGAATCCCTTGAAGGGGTTACCATGGGCATGGCCAAGGCGGCTGCGAAGCTCATAAGCGGAAGCCTTAGGCATCCGAACGGCTCCCCCGTCGAATGCGTCATAGCCGACTCCACCATAGGAGGCGTGGCCGAAGCGGCCGCCTGCCAGGACAAGTTCAGCCGCGAAAACGTGGCCGTCACCCTCACCGTGACTCCCTGCTGGTGTTACGGCTCGGAGACCATGGACATGGACCCCATGACCATCAAGGCCGTATGGGGCTTCAACGGCACCGACCGCCCCGGCGCCGTATACCTGGCCGCCGTGCTGGCCGCCCACAGCCAGAAAGGCCTCCCGGCCTTCGGCATATACGGCCGCGACGTGCAGGACCTCTCCGACACCGAGACCATACCCGCCGACGTGCGGGATAAGCTACTGCGCTTCGCCCGCGCGGGCCTAGCCGCCGCCTGGATGCGCGGCAAGAGCTACCTCTCCATAGGAGCCGTGTCCATGGGCATAGCCGGCTCCATAGTCGACCCCGACTTCTTCCAGGACTACCTGGGCATGCGTACCGAATTCGTGGACATGAGCGAGCTCGTGCGCCGCCTCGATGAGAAAGTGTACTCCGACGCGGAATTCAAGCGAGCTCTGGCCTGGGTGCAGGGCAACTGCAAGGAAGGCCCGGACGTGAACGACCCCAAGATACAGCACAGCCGCGAGCGCAAGGACAAGGCCTGGGCCACCAGCGTCAAGATGGCCATGATAGTGCGCGACCTTATGGTCGGCAACGGCGACTTGAAGCGTAAGGGCCTGGCGGAGGAAGCGCTCGGACACAACGCTATCCTGGCCGGTTTCCAGGGCCAGCGCGCCTGGACCGACCACTTTCCCAACGGCGACTTCCTGGAGACCATCCTCAACTCGTCCTTCGATTGGAACGGCATACGCGCGCCCTACGTGGTAGCCACCGAGAACGACGCCTTAAACGGCGTTGCCATGCTCTTCGGCCACCTGCTTACCGGCACATCCCAAATCTTCTCCGACGTGCGCACCTACTGGAGCCCCGAGGCCGTCCAGCGCGTAACCGGTTGGAAACCCGAAGGGGCGGCTAAAGACGGCTTCATCCACCTGATCAACTCCGGCGCCACCACCATGGACGGCACCGGCAAGCAGAAGGTAAACGGCAAGCCCGCCATGAAGCCCTACTGGGAAATCACGGCCAAGGAAGCCGGCGACTGCCTGGACGCCACCAGTTGGCGCTACGCGGACTTAGGCTACTTCCGCGGCGGCGGCTACTCCTCGGACTTCCTTACCGAAGGCGGCATGCCGGTGACCATGAGCAGGCTCAACCTGGTAAAGGGCGTAGGCCCGGTCCTGCAGATAGCCGAGGGCGTCACCGCCACTCTCCCCGACGCCGTGCACGACAAGCTGGACAAGCGCACCAACGAAACCTGGCCCACCACCTGGTTCGTCCCCCGCCTCACCGGCACAGGCCCCTTCAAGGACGTCTACTCCGTGATGGCCGCCTGGGGCGCAAACCACGGCGCCGTCTGCTATGGCCATGTAGGCGCGGACCTCATCACCCTGGCCAGCATCCTGCGCATACCCGTATGCATGCACAACGTGGAGGGCGCTGCCTACCGGCCCAGCTACTGGAACGCCTTCGGCATGGACGAGGAAGGCAGCGACTACAGGGCCTGCAGTGCCCTTGGGCCGATGTATAAGTAGAAGGAAAGTATCAACGGGCGCGACCCGGCTCCGCCGGGTCGGGCTCTCCGTTCCAAGCCGGGCGGCGCCATGCCTGGCAAAGCCTGCGGGGTCTCCCTCCGGGAGCCTCCGTCCGCGGCTGCGCCGCGGCTTTAGCGGGCGCGCCGCCCGGGCTTTCCGCTCGCGACTACTGTCGCGAACGATCCCTCGCGCGTGCCAGAACGGACCTTCGGCAGCCCGTACGATGCCTTGCCTGTAGTTCAAGTACAGGAAACGCACCAGGCCGTGCCTTTTCAATTTCCGGCCCGTCATTTGCTTCCTGGCTCATTGCTTGCTCAATCAGCGCCCATGGCGCGGGCGTATAATGAAGCGGCAAGCGCCAGGATGCAGGCGGCTCCCGCTATCATCCACGGTGTCCTGCCGTTCACCAATTGGGTGGCGGACAAAACCCCGATACCCGCATAGTACAACACCACATAGGAAACCAGAATCTCCGGCTGGACTGGATTACGGTAATCCAGATGCAGGACATGATCGACCACGGCTGCGCCGAAGGCCCATACGGCGTAGCCGAGCCACCTCCTCCATGCGGACCGGCCGGAAAGAATGCCACATCGAGACCTCCGGTAACTTTCGGTAGGCAAAGAATGCCGGTGCGTCCTCCTTGACGAGGGGCCGACACTGGAGTCGGGGCGTTTGTAGCTCCCGCAACGACTCCGGCCACGGACGGACGCTCATTCCCGGATTTCCCGGTTGCCCCGGCTAACGATGGCGATCAACTTCAGCGCCGACCATAGAAGCAGGAGAAACAGGATAAAAGCAAAGGCAAGTAGCACCTCAATCGCCAAGTCGCCCTGGCCGACGGCCCGTCTGCCAAGTATAGTCAGGCTGTTCCCCAACGTAACAAGAATGATGACGTGCACGAGCAGTATCCTGCGGTAGCCTTCGTACTGGGAACGGTTGTCCGAATATACTTCGGCGTGGGGGTTGTCGGGAGCGGAGACAAAGTACTGCCAAATACCGACCGAGGCCACATTGCGCCACCCGGCGTCGGCGAAAGTGGCAAGGTATTCATCAAGCCCATTTCTGCCCTTCAGCCGCAGATCCACGAAATACCGGTTTCCCTGGGGGGCTGCTTTTTCGAATTCATAGACGAAGGGCCACACGGCCCGGAGATGCCAACCTTGGGCCGCCATCGACTCAAGCCAGGCCTGCTCGCGGCGAACCGCCCAGAGACCGAAAATGCGGAAATGTCGCCTAATTTGGCTATTCATATACCTACTCCTTCCCCTGAACCGGCTCCGGGCACTGTACTTCCCCATGCCGCACCATCTGGCGTAGCCGTTCCAGTTCCAGCCCCACAAGGTCTCGCCCCCGGGGCGTGATACTGTATTCCTTGCGCCGTGGATTGCCGGTATCGCCGTCGCAGGGCTCGATGAGTCCAGCGTCGCGCAGATTGCCCAAGGCGCCATACAGGGTGCCTGGGCCAAGCATGATGCGGCCGCCGCTCAAGCCCCCGACTTTCTGCATGATCCCGTACCCGTGGAGCGGTTCCGCCAGACAGATTAGGATGTAGAAAGATGTCTCGGTCAGAGGCATCAGCCGTCTTAGCTCTCCCTGTTTTTCCATTGCCGACTCTCCCCGTACTCAGAGTAGCGATACAACGCTAACCGATGTAACGTAAAACGATATAACGCACCACGTAATATATCTCGCTGTCATCAAGTTGTCAATTAAAAATTTCTTGTCCGCCGCTTCGAAGAGCAGAACTATTCCGATGCCGTGTTCAAGGCCACCAAGGTCAAGTTGGACGGAATCGATTATTTCACCCTGATGCTACTCGCGGGATCAGCGTTTTCCTCATCTATACCTTGATCGTGTGGGCGTCCGTCCTGCTTTAGGCCTTCTTAGGCAATATTCCGTATGTCGCAATCATGCTCCCTGTGGCTTAGGGAATCGCCACCCAGCTAGGCATGGATCCGACCCTTAACTACTTCGTTTTGCTGGCGGGAGCCAGGCTCGGCGGGAATCTGACGCCTATAGGGGCTTCGGCCAACATAGCCGGCCTCGGCATCCTCCGCAAAAAGGCTACGGGGTGAAAGCCGCGCGCTTCATGAAGATCAGCGTGCCATTCACCCTCGCCGCAGTAACGTCGGGCTATATCCTGGTCTGGCTGATCTGGTCAAGGTAAATGTTTCGGATCATCTGGCTGCGCGGTCAAGCGATCGAACAATACGGCGGAATGAGTGAGCAGAAGGCGCGCCATCCTGCCCAACGCGGTGCACGACAAGCCGACGATTTCCAACTTATCCCGAAAGTATCCGGCGGGGGCTGAAATATAAACGACTTGTTCATATCCGTGTAAGTCTATCGTTATTCAATAGGACTAGCTATGGAGATATAGTACGGGCGTTTCGTGGAGGTACGCATGCGCAAGAAGATTGTACTGTTTCTGTCCATGGCTTTGACGGCGCTGGCAAGCGTCAGCGGGCAGAAATTACTACTCAGCATCGATGAGGCCATTGAACGGGGGCAAGAAGAGAATCTGAGCATACGAATCGCGGAGTTAAACGTGCAAACCAAGCAATCCGCCTTGGACAACGCCTTTAATGTCTTTTATCCCAAACTTCGCCTGGACACCACGCTGCTCAGCGGCAATAGGGACGAAAAGGGGACTCTGCTCTTACCCGATCCGACTTCGGCGTTTCCGGTGCCAGGCAGCGGGGTCTACGATCGGGTAATCGCTCAGGAATATTCCGTAAATCCAAATGTATTGAACCTGTCCCTTTCGGGTTCCTTGGCCATATCCCTGGCGATTTTCGACGGCATCGACGCTCTGAAGGCGGATTATGCCGCCAATCTTATTTCCCATGAGGAGGCGGTAAAGCGCCTAAAGCGGGACCTGAAGAAAAATTTTTATGCGCTTATCCTCCAGAAAGAACAGTTAGACATCCTCAACGAATCCCGGGACACTATGGAAGCCCGGTACCGGCAGACCCGGGAAGATTTTCAGAACGGCCTAATTCCTGAAATCGTCGTCCTCAACGCCCAGGTTGCCTACGAGAACCTGGGACCCAAGCTTAGCGAAGCCGAGCGTGCCTACGATTACGCGATAAGATTGTTCAAACTGAATCTCGGCATCGAGCAGGCCATCGACATCGAACTGGTCGGCTCTATTTTCCTTCCGGTAATCGACCTGGCCGATGATGTCCTATCCGCCGATCGGCGATTCGACGTACGGATGCAGCAGAGCCTCATCGAGCTCGCCGAAATCCAGAAGGACGCGGATTATCACGCCGACTTCCTGCCCAGCCTAGTGCTCTCTGGATCCTTCTCGCCGTCTCTCGTCGACCCTTACAACGGGGATAACTGGTCCGACATCTTTAGCGAGGAATGGGCTGACCGCTGGGTGGACGGCGGAAGCCTTTCCTTGACCGTCAGCGTTCCCCTGGACAGTTACCTGCCTCGGTCCGCCGCCCGGGTGAACCAGGCGGCCTTGGAGAATTCCATCCGAGCCCTGAAACTGCAGGAACAGGCGCTCCGTGACCTTGGCGAGGTGGAAATAATCAATACCCTTGAATCCATGTCCTCCTCCCTTCGAAGCATCACTACCCTGGAGCTGACTCTGCGTACCAACGAACGCAATACTGAATTGGTGACGGAAGCGTACAATGCGGGCTCCCGCAGCCAGCTGGACGTCGACATGGCCGAAGATGAGCTGCGCCAGGCCCAACTCAATCTCTTGAATGAACAATACCGATATCTCAGCCATGTATTCGATCTCGAATACTTGCTCAACCGCGACTTCGACGTCGCACAATGAGGTGGATTATGAAACACGGAAAAGCAATCATAACCGTTGTCGCGATCGTCGCCCTCGGCGCGGCTTTCTTCTTCCTGGCTCCCCGGTTCGGAGCGAAGGCCGCGAGTATCGCCGAAGCCGGGACGGAGGAACGGGCGGCCAGTCCCGTTGAAGTCGTACCAGCCACTGTCGGCGACCTGCAGGAATACCTGCGCTTAAACGGCGACGTAAGGGCTTCGTCCACCGTTGACGTGCTCCCCGACACCGCCGGCGAGCTGGTATCCATCGACGTGCGGGTTGGCCAATTCGTCCGCCGCGACCAAATCTTGGGCCGCGTAGACTCGTCCCGCCCCGGGGCTAGCTTCGTGGCTAGCCCCATCCGAGCCCCCATTTCTGGGACCATTACCCGCATCATAAGCGAAGTCGGCTCATCGGTGACCCAGACTGTGCCGGTGTTCCAGATTTCCCAGCTGAGCAGCCTTGAAATCGTCGCTCAAGTAGCCGAGCGGGACGTATGGAAGGTAGCGTCCGGCCAGCGCGTCTTCGTCGAAGTGGCATCCGCTTCCGATCAGGTGGTAACTGGCCGGATCGCCGAGCTGGCTCCGGTAATAGACGCCCGCTCGAGAACCATGGAGATCACCATTTCCCTGAACGAAAGCGCCGGCGTGCTCAAGTCAGGCATGCTAACCAACATTACTATCGTTACCGGCAATCGGGAGGGCATCGTGCGAGTTCCCGAGCGGGCAATCCTCCAGCGGAGCGGCGGCAATGCCGTCTATGCCATGAACGGCGATACCGTCGAACTGGTTCTGGTGGAAACCGGCCTGCGGGTCGATGGGCTGGTTGAAATCATTTCCGGCCTGATCGACGGCGACCTCGTAGTGGCCGCCGGCCAGGCCTTGCTAAGCGACGGCGCCCAAGCCCGGGTCGTCGGCCGCCTCGACGGCGCCCCTACCGAAGGCAACCTGGCGAAGCTGATCCTAAGGGGCGGGCAATGATAAAGGCCGTCCTTTCGCGCCCAATGACCGTCGTGACCGTGTTCGTCCTCCTGGTCTTAGTGGGGCTGTTTACCGTCGGCGATATTCCCATCGACCTGTTGCCATACCTGTCACCGCCCTATGTCGTCGTAAGCACGGTGTACCCCGCGGCCGGCCCCGAAGAAGTGGAGACCTCGATCACCGACGAATTGGAAGATTCGCTGTTGAACATTTCCGGATTGAATCTGCTGACCTCGACCTCAGCGGAGGGATTCAGCCGGATAATCCTCGAATTCAGCTGGGGTAGCGATGCCAATGTCAACGCCGACGAGGTTCGGCGGAAAATCGATGAAATGGCCAACGCCCTTCCCGATGGCGCCCAGAAACCGGTTGTTCAGCAGTTCGACCCGAATTCGGCCCCGGTCGTGCAGGTGGTCATCCAGGGCGAGCGGAACCTCAACGAGCTCACCGATCTGGCGGAGGACCTGGTACGGCCCAAGCTCGAGCAGGTCGCTTCCGTGGCCCAGGTGGATATCACCGGAAACCGGGCAACCCTCATCGAAGTGGCACTCTACCAGGATAGGCTCTCGGCCTATGGCCTCAGCGCCGGCGCCGTAGCCTCGGTACTCGGTTCCCAGAACCGCAGCCTAGGGGCGGGATCCTTCAGCTCGGGAGATCGAGATCTGTTGATAACCACCACGGGTTCCTTCGATAGCCTGGATGAAATCCGCAATACCCAGATCGCCGCCATCCCTATCGGGCAGGAGAAGCGATCGGTGTTTCTCAGGGATATCGCCGACGTCGGCTATGCCCTGGAAGAGGAAAGCTCCCGGGTTCTGGTGAACGGCGATCCCGGCATCAACCTGCTCGTGTATAAACAGAGCGGATCGAATACCGTCGAAGTCGCGCGCAATCTCGCTTCCGCGGTGGAAGAGTTGAGGGAACAGCTTCCGGAGGGCATCGAAATCTCGATACTCTCCGATTCTTCGCGCATCATCGTCCAGTCCCTGAGTCAGGTGCTCGATGCCGCGCTCATAGGGATTATCTGTAGCGTCCTGGTCCTCCTGGTCTTCTTGCGTCAAATAAAAAGTACCTTGATCGTTGCCATATCCATCCCGGTGTCCCTCATCATCACGATCCTGGGTATGAGCCTGGCAGGAAAAACCTTCAACATTATCGCCCTGACCGGCCTGACCCTGGGAGTCGGCATGATCGTCGACGCGTCCATCGTTATACTGGAAAACATTTTCCGTCACCGGCAGAACGGGGCGCCTATCGAGGCCGCCGCCCGATTCGGTACCCAGGAAATGATAGCCCCCATCACGGCTTCCATCCTTACCACCATCGCCGTCTTCCTTCCGGTCCTGATTTTCGGGGATGAGATCGGTAGCTTTGGCGCTATCCTTAACGACCTGGCTTTTACGGTTATTCTCTCGTTGATTTCCTCGCTGGTGGTGGCGATCTTCCTGGTACCCGTCCTGTCGGGCCACTATTTGCAGGTGGAAGTTCACCGCAACGAGGATATTAAAAACCCCGCCTTCCGCTGGATCGATCAGGCCATAGAGAACGGCCTTCAGGCCATCACCCGCTGGTACCATGGCGCCCTAACGGCGGCTTTGCGCTACCGCTGGCTAACCATCGCCGTTTCGGCGCTGCTGCTGGTATTCAGTCTAGCCCAGGTAGGCAAGTTGGGGATCAATCTCCTGCCGCGCCAGGCTAGCGAGAGCATCGAGGTAAAGGTCGAGCTGCCCGTCGGCACCGCGTTAACCAGGACCGAAGAGGTGCTTGAGCAGATCGAGTATTTCGTCGAAGCGGAGATGACCGGTTACATCAACCTCATCCAAACCGCCGGTTCCTCTAGCGCCAGAGAAGGCTCGCTGGTCCTCAGGCTCCCCGACCTGGAAACGCGCACCGTCGATACGGCGATCATGCTGAGGCAGCTCGAAGAGATTGCAAGCCGCATTCCCGGTATTGAGTTTTCCGTTCAGGAAACCCGGGGCATCGGCAGCGGCGCGGCTTTGGCGGGGGGCAGCGATGTCACGGTCATCCTGTCCAGCGACGGGGATATCGACGAGCTGTTCGATACGGCCCTCGAGGTTCAGGACCTCCTTGACGAAGGGGTTCCCGGGCTACGCGACACGGGCATCGATCTAGTCCGGGGGCTACCCCAGATCGAAATCGCCATTGACCGGCAAAAAGCCTTCGACCTGAGGCTCAGCAGCACAAGCATCGCCAACGAACTGCGGGCTCAGCTCTCCGGCCTAAACGCTACGACCTTTAGTGAGAACGGCGACGACTATGACGTATTGGTTCGCCTGCGGTCTGAGGACACCTTGACTCTGAAGGACTTCGACAAGGTAATCATACCCAACTCCCAGGGGCAGCGCATTCCCATAGCCAGCTTCGCTACCCTCATCGAGAACGACAGCCCCGTGGCAATTAAGCACCGCGATTCCCGGCGGAGCGTCACTATCGGGGGCACTTTCGCCGAAGGGGCCAGCGCCAACTTCGTCGACCAAAGAATTCGCGAACTGATCGCCAGGGAGATAGTCCTACCTCCCGACGTCTCCATCCAGATCGGAGGCGCCATCGAGGACATCGCCGAAACCGGCGGCGGCCTCCTTATGATACTCGGGCTGGCCGCGCTTTTAGTCTTCGGCGTCATGGTCGCCCAGTTCGAGTCTCTGCGGGCTCCGTTTATCGTCATCCTGGCCATGCCCATGCTGGCCCTTGGGGTCATCGGTATCTACCTGTATATGGGGATCGAGTTCAGCATGATCTCCCTCATCGGTGTCATCATGCTGGTGGGCATCGTCGTCAATAACGGGATCGTGCTCGTGGACTATATCAACCTGCTTCGCCTGCGGGGGACTAGCCTTTCCGAGGCATGCCTTGAAGGCGGGACCTCCCGCTTGCGGCCCATCTTGATGACCACCCTGACTACGGTCTTAGCCATGGTTCCTCTGGCCTTTTTCACCGGCGAGGGGGCTTCACTCATGCAGCCTCTAGGCATTACAGTTGTCGGCGGCTTGACCGTCAATACGATAACCACCTTGATTATGGTACCGGTGCTCTACCACTTGGTCTTCTCCCGGGAGAAGAAAAGGGGGCCGGTACCTAAGGCCGTCCTTGCGCTGGCCCGCATAGAATCGGGTAACGGAAGTTCCGCGGAATACAAGGAGCCTTGACATGAATAGGATAGAAATTATCTGCGATGCCACCATCGAGGACGAACTAAAAAAAAGTCTCCATGCCATTGGCGACGAGCTGTATTACACCAGCTCATCGCCGGTTGGGGGCCGGGGTATCAAGGGGCTGCGGCAGGGCGATGCCGTCTGGCCCGAGGAAAACGCATTATTCGTGCTATATACCGACGAGGGCGGATCGGAGCAGGTCCGACGGGCCGTGGAGGATGTGCGTCGGCGCTTTCCCCGGAACGGCTTGGCAGCATTCTCCCTGCAATCCGCCGTCGCATGGTAAGATGATTTCACTCCCGATGGGCCCGGCTGTTTTCGGCCGGCGCCTTTGGGGGCAGAATCCGGAGGATCGCGGTGCAGGCTACTATTCTGATCATAGAAGACGACGCGGAAATCGCGGAACTTATCCGGCTATACCTTAAGCGCGAGGGTATCGATATCTATCATGCCCCTAGCGCCGAAGAAGGCGCGGCTTTGCTGGAAACCGGGGCGAATTTCCAGCTGGTGCTTCTCGACCTGAATCTCCCCGGCATGGACGGATACGAATTCCTCCAGGCCTTCCGCAAGAAATGGGATATACCGGTGATCATCGTATCCGCCCGGATCGACGATGCTGACATGATCCTTGGCTTTGGCTATGGCGCGGACGATTTCGTCCAAAAACCCTTTTCGCCCAAGGTGCTTGCCGCCCGGGTACGGGCCCACCTGCGCCGGGAGCGGCGAGCCTCCGGCCAGGAGCAGAGAAAGGCCATACAATTCGGCCCGTACCGTTTCGTCCCCGAAGATCGGATCCTCAAGAGAGCCGGGGAGCGGGTTAATCTCAGTCCCAAGGAACTGAGCATCCTCTCCGCCCTCTGCGAACGAGAGGGGAAGCCAATGAGTCAGAACGAACTTTACAAGGAAGTCTGGGGCAACAAGTACGGGGACCTCACTACCGTCAGCGTCCATATGCAGAGGCTACGCAAAAAAATCGAGGATGATCCCGCCAATCCCCGGTATTTGACCACCGTGTACGGCTTCGGCTATATGTTCATCCGGGGGGATGCCCGTGAACCTGTATAAGCGCTTGCTCTATATTCAGATAATCGCCATCCTGTTTCCCTTCGCCTTTATTCTCAGCGCCTACCTCTTTATCCTCCCGTTGCGCTTCGGCTCCCTGGAAAATATGGAGCCCCTTCCAAATCTGGTGCGCTTGGAACTCCAGAATATCCTCAAGAATAAGCAAGATCCCTCGCCCAAAGGCAGGATACTCTCCGTGATACTGAACGACGGGGAGCAGGTCTATCAACGCTCCGAGCTCAATGAGCTTGGCGTCATCGCCGAGGAAGGCGAGGGACAGGCAGCGCCGTTTCCCCTCTTGGAAGGGGGGAAGCATTCGCTTCGTCCGCTTCCGGTTTCAAGGGAACGAGGGCGTCGCCTACTATACCATCATTCCATCCAGGATATTCGGCTTCCAGACCAGCACGGGCATCCGCCTGCTGTTCAGCGCGCTACTGTTTTTTCTGCTGGTCCCCGCCGTGGGAAGCTGGGTCTTCCTCCGGGGGCTCAAGCGCCAGCTACGTGGGCTGGAGGATGCGGCCAGCGCTATCGCCGGGGGCAATATGGATCTCAGCCTGGCGGTGCCCCGGGACCCGGCCATCGCGCCGGTATTCCAGGCCTACGAACGCATGCGAAGCATGCTTCATGAATCGGAGGAATACCGGCATCGATTCCTGTTATCCATCTCCCACGACCTGAAGAGTCCCCTGACCTCCATCCTCGGTTTCGTGGAGGCCTTGCAGGATAAGGTGTACGAGTCGCCGGAAGAATTCCAGCGCTATCTCGATATCATCCAGGACAAGTCTTTTCTGCTGGGGCAGCGGATAGATGAACTCATAGACTTTTCCCGGCTGGAGACCCTTGACTGGCAGCAGAATTTCCAGGTGTTCGATGCGAAGGAATTTCTACGGGAGGCCGCCGCAACTTTCGCCGAGGAGAGTCCGGTACGGGGCATCGAATTCGAGTTTACTATAGACCTAGGCGAAGGTACCGGGATAAAGGGCGACCGGAGGATGCTCTATAGGGCTTTCGAGAACCTCTTCGAGAACTCCATTCGCTACTGCCCCAGAGGCAGCCGGGTGCGCTTATCGTCCCGGATGGAAGGCTCGGTTATCATCGTCGACTTCGACGATTCGGGGCCCGGTATTCCCGATGCCGAGAAGCACAGGGTATTCGAGCACTTCTATCGGGGCGAGAGCACCCGGAATACTCCGGGCACCGGGCTAGGCTTGAACTCCGCCCAGTCCATCATCCACTCCCACCGGGGATGGTTGACCCTGCATGACTCGCCGCTGGGCGGGGCGCGCTTTACCATTCGGATTCCAGCCGCCGACTGAACGGATGCTTCAGTATACAAACGTCGCATCCCGATAGCCCGCCGACATCAGTCCCGGCTCGGAGACCGTGCGGATAGTCATCCTTACGACTCCCTCGCTCGCGTAATGAACGGTAATGCGGGGTAGCTCCTTGCCATCGAAGCTGAGGCTGCTTTCGATAAGGGCGCCGCTACCCTTGTCAAACCATAGTTCTCCCCGGGCCTTCCGGCCCCCTTCGGAGAACATTTCAATGCCTACGGCGCCGGGAAGACGGGTTTGTTCGATCCGGCGGGTCCGGCTGAAGTCCCAGGGCAATTCAAAGAATAACGTTGGAAGGCTTTCAATGTTAATTCCATTGGGCAGCGACTTCCCGGC
>JBGSKZ010000332.1:0-14581 GCA_041741035.1 Treponematales bacterium | reverse complement strand
GCTGCGGCCCTCGCCGCAGCGGCCCCTCATAGCGCCTGGGCGCAGGGAGCGGACCCGAGCGCGGGCCTGGGCGCGACGCCCGTGCAGAGCATCGAAAGCGGCCTGGCTTCCTGGTATGGGCAGCCCTTCCATGGGCGCCTTACCGCCAGCGGCGAGGTATACGATATGGAAGCCATGACCGCCGCGCACAAGACCCTGCCCTTCGGCACAGAGCTGCGCGTCCTATGCCTAGAGACGGGCGCG
Organism: Treponematales bacterium; assembly: GCA_041741035.1. Classification (GTDB taxonomy): domain Bacteria; phylum Spirochaetota; class Spirochaetia; order Treponematales; family UBA12059; genus UBA5200. Next base: position 14,338 of record JBGSKZ010000332.1, on the reverse strand, counting down.
AGCGTCGTCGTGAGGATCAATGACCGCGGCCCCTTCGTGGCCGGTCGCATCATAGACTTGAGCGCCGCCGCGGCCCGCGAGCTAGGCCTCGAGAAGCGGGGCGTAACGCGCGTGTCGCTCAGCCTCGTATCCTCCGCCGCGGCGCGGCCGCCCAATCCGTCGAGCGGCTTACCGCGCGTGCAGCTCGCCAGCTTCTCCGCGGAAGCGAACGCCCGCTCCTTCGTCGACTCCCTCCGGGGCAAAGGGCTTCAAGCTGCGGTGGAAAAAACCGGCGCCGGGCTCTACCGCGTCATCCTTCCCGCCCAGGACGCCGCCGATGCCGCCAGACTGCTGCAGCGTGCCAAAACCCTAGGCTATAATGACGCCTTCATAAAGAGCGGCGATTAAAGAGCCGCGGGGGGGCCGCGGCTATGCGCTCGCGCGCCGCTCGATACGCTCCACCATGAGGCTAAGCCAGGGCGAGGGCGCCTTTTTCTGCCCGAAATCCCAGGCCTTATACGGCAGATACACCGAATCCGCCCAATAGCTGCCGTCTTCCTTGCGCTTGGCGTGTATGGCGGCGAGCATTTCCGCGAAACCCGGGTGCCCGAGCGCGTCCGGGAATCGCGATAGCGCGTCGGCCACGTGCAGCAGGTCATACCAGATGAACGGGGCCTTGAGCTTGCGGAAGTCCGTGCCCGCGTAAAAAATATACGGATGCCAATCGAGGCTCCGCTCCCAGCAGGACAAGAGCGAGGCTATGCCCGCTTTCAGCGCGGCCTGATTGCGTATGCCGTCGGGGAAGGGGTCCGCGCCAGGCGTTTCCGCGCAGGCCGCCGCCAGATCGAGGCAAATGAGGTTGGCGAAGGGACAGGGGTCGTCCTTGCGCCCCGGGCCGCGGAAGCCGCCCAGCTCGGGAGAGACGGCGCAGGGCCAGCCGAAGGGCCGAGCGAGGCTGAATACCGTGCGTACGCCCGCGGCTACTCTCGGGTCCGCGCCATAGCCCAGGCGCACCAGGGCCTTGAGCAGGAGAGGGGCGTCGCACAGGGCCCAGCACCATGTTTCCGCGCCAGAGCCCCCGAAATGCTCGGGGTAGGTCATGGGCAGGCGCGGCATGCCGTCATCCCCCATGCGGTCGAGCACGGAGCGGAGCGCCGCGGCGAGGGCGGGCTGTTCCGGAGATACGCCTAGATCGGCCAGGAAGCTGAGGCTATGGAAACCCTGGCTGGCGCTCTTGTGGCTATTTAACACCGTGCCTGGCCAGGGACTGACGCTCTCGAGCAGAGCCTTCAGCTGTGCGCTATTCTCCATGGCCAGCCTGGCATCCACGGCCGGAGGATCTTCGGGGCTAAGGCCTTCCAGGTCGAGCAGGGCCCGGTAGCGCACCCAGGGCGTATCGTCGCGTCCGAACACATGATTCCGGTCCATGAAGCAAATTGTCGCCCAGCTCGGCGATTGCCGCAAGCCTGAAATCATGCGACGATAGAGAACCCGTCAACGGGAACCTTGGAGGTACGCCATGACTATAGATAGCGAAAAGCTCGGCGCCATACTCTTAACCCTTTTGGACGAAGCTTACGACGGCCCGGCCGATCCCCGCATGACCTGGTTCGCGGACAATGAAAAGGGCAGCGGGCTGCTCGGCACGCTTGAAGGCATAAGCGCGGCCGAAGCGTCGAGCCCCTTCCGCGAGGGCGATAGGGCGACCGCCGCCATGCACGTCGGCCATATACGATTCGCGCTTGATTTAGCCAATAGGGCGCTGCGAGGCGAGAACGCGCACGAAAGCGCGGTATGGAAGGACAGCTGGCGCTATGAAACGGTAGGCGATGAAGAATGGAAAGGCCTGCTCGTCGGCCTCCGCGCGGAATACGAGGGCATACGCGAAGCCATAGCGCAGGGGCTGCCCTGGGCGGACGACATGAATATGACCGGCCTTTTCGGCCAGCTCGCGCACGGCGCCTGGCATCTCGGAGCGATCAGGCAGGGACTCGGGCTCGTGCGCCTGCCCCGGGCTTAGCTCGGCCCCGTGCCCGGCTCAGGCTAAGCTGAGGCGGGCAGCCTGCTTCGCGTGCAACAGCGTCGTATCGTAGAGCGGCAAGAGAGGGTGGCTCTGTATAAGCAGGCCTATCTCGGTACAGCCCAAGATTACCCCTTCGGCTCCCCTCGCGGCCAGATCGTCTATGACCGCCGCGTAGCGTTCGCGCGATTCGTCGCGCAGCTGCCCGCGCACCAGCTCGCCGTAGATTATGTCGTTCACCGCGTCCCGGTCGCCGGGCTCGGGCACTATGACGTCCAGGCAGTAGCGCTCGCGGAGGCGGTCCGCGTAGAAGCCGCCTTCCATCGTGAAACGCGTGCCTAGGAGTCCGACGTGCTTAAGCCCATCGCGTTTAATGGCGTCGCCGGCCGCGTCCACGATGTGTAGGAAGGGCAGGCCAAGCTCCGCTTCCGCGCCGTCCATGACCTTATGCATGGTGTTGGTGCACAGGACCAGGAGCTCGGCGCCGGCCGCCTTGAGCGATCGGCCCGCGGCGAACATCCGCGCGCGTAGCTCCGCCCAATCCCCGGCATACTGGAGTTCCTCGATTTCCTGAAAATCAAAGGAATAGAGTAGGCAAGAGGCAGAATGGCTCTTCCCGAGCAGCTCGCGCACTTCCCGGTTTATCAGGCTATAATATACGGCCGAGGATTCCCAGCTCATGCCTCCGATAAGGCCTATAGTTTTCATGCCTTGCCTCGCTATCGATACGCTACCTTCTATAATGGGGCGATAAAGTCGCTTTTGCAAGCCTGGCCCGCCCATCGAGAGTAGACGTCCGGGAGCAATAGCGCTTTCCTAGAGGAGCTTGCGAAGCGGGCCTTATGCTTTTATAGTAAGGGCTATACGGGGAGGCCTTTATGCGCGGCAAACCCTTAGTTTTTTTTCTCTTACTCTTTTCGCTTTTCACCCCGCAGGCCCAAAGCCTGCGCGTGGCGGTGCTGCCCTTCCAGGCCGACGGCATCGCCGCCCAGGACGCCCGGGCCCTTACCCTCTTTTTCGAGACGGCCCTGCAGAACACGGGGCGCTGCCAGATAGTCGAGCAGTCCGAGGTAAGCAAGATACTCGCGGCCCATGAATACGCCATGGCCGATTTCAACGATCCGGACAAGGCCATAGCCATAGGCAAGCTCATCCCCGCCAATACCATAGCCATAGGCAACGCGGGCAAGCTCGGAAGCAAACCCTACGTTAACGTGAAGCTCATCGACCTTCATACAGGCACCGTGCTTTCGGCCAAGAACGCGAGCGCGGACACGGTGGAAGCGCTCGCCGCGGGCTTCAAGGACCTATCGGCGGCCATGCTCGGCCTGCCCGCGGCCCTAGAGCCGGCTAAGGCGCGCCTGCCAAGCGTCAAGCAAGCCGTATTAGCTTGTTTCGAAAGCGGCCCGGGCCTGCCCGCCCCAGAGCTGCGCGCCTACGATACCGTCTTTTACAGCGGCTTTACCCGCTTCATAAACTGGGACCTGTATATAGAATTCGAATCGCCGCTCGCCGGCGCGCTCGACCTTCCCCTTAAGGCGCTGTACCGGAGGGCCGACGGCAGCGTGTACGCAAGCCAGGACCTTACGGCCTCCATGCAAGCCGGATGGGTATGGTACCGTACGGCTAATGGCTGGGGCTCACAAAATACAGGGACCTGGATGCCGGGAAACTACAGCCTAAGCGTGAGCATAGGCGGCATAAGCGTGGCGAGCACTTCGTTCGCCGTCCGCTAAGAAAGAGCGCGCCCTTTGGCGGGCAGAGCGCCGCCGGCCTTAAGCATGGGCCATGTTTCGTAGGCGCGAAAGCGGCCGAACCATTGAGCGTTCGGGGTTGAGCCGCAGCGCCTCCTCAATATCCAGCCAGGCTAGCGCGTGGGATTCCGCGCTCAAAACGGGTTTATCCTCCCTGGCTATGAGCAGGAAGCGTGCATCGTAGTGGAAATGCGCCGGCTCCTGCCCGCGCTCCGGTATCAGGTGTATGTCCAGGTCGAATAGCGCGCCTCCCAAGGCCACCCTGCCCGAGAGGCCCGTTTCCTCCCGCGCCTCGCGCAGCGCCGCGCGCAACGCGCTTTCCCCGCGCTCGCAATGCCCGCCTGGCTGCAACCATTTATCGAGCTTGCGGTGGTGGACGAGCAGCACCTTATCCCATGCCTCGTTAATGATGAAGGCCGAACCCGTAACGTGGCCCGTTAAGCAGGAACGCGAAAAACAATCGTCATGCGCGCCGATAAAGGAGAGGTAACGGTCTATCGTTGCCGCTTCGGCAGCCTTGGCCCCTTCGGCAATGTCGGCAGCGTCGGCTGCGTCAGCAGCCTTGGCCCCTTCGGCAAGATATCCCCGGTATGCGCGAACAAGGGCGGCTAATTCTTCCTTGGCTTCGAAATCGGTCATAGGGCCTTCCTTGGCATCAGCGATACGCAACGGAAATCAGGGCTTTCAGTTCGGCCAGTATCATAGCGGTAGCTCCCCATACGCGCTGGCCGCACAAGTCGTAGTAGGGCACGGGCCATACCTTGCCGTCCACCACGACGCTGCCTTCCCGCGCCGCTGCCGGGTCGAGGAGCTCGCGCAGGCCGGGCTCGAAATATGCCGCCACCTCAGCCGGCTCGGGCTTAAAACCCGGCCTTTCGCCTAAGTAGGCGACGAAGGGATGCACGATAAAGCCGCTGGGCGCTACTTCGAGGAGGCTTAGTTCCCGCAGCATCCTCAGCCCCTCAAGCGGCGCTCCCAGTTCTTCCCTGCACTCCCTCAAGGAGCATTCGGCATGGCTCTCTCCGGCTTCCAGCGCGCCGCCGGGCAGCCCCACTTGTCCCGCATGGACGCCATAGCCCTGCGTCCTGAGTATAAGGGGAAAGCGGAGCTCGCCGCCGGCTTCATACAGCAGTATGAGCACCGCGGCCTCGCGCCATAAGCCTCCGCGGGCGCCTTGGGCTTGGCCGCGCCGGTACGCGGGAGTCATGGCCTCTCGCGCGGCCTGGCCGGGAAGCGGCAAGGAGGGGTCAAGGCAGGCGGAGAGCGTTTCCAGGCGTATGCTCATACGCCTACTATGCCTTCATATAAAGAGGTTTCGCAAGTGCGCAAGCTATGGTACCTTTACTATCCCCCCTAAAGCCGGCTCAGAAGAGCCGATTTAGGGGCTCATAATCAGGAGGCTTGCAGTGCTTATAGCCCTCAGCGTAATCAGCGGACTTGCCTGCGCCTTGGCGCTCTATAGCCTGCTGTCCAGACTATCCGGCGCTAAAAGCCTTGCCGACGCCCTTAAGCGCCTGGCGAGCACGGAGCTGGAACGCGCGGCCCTGGCGGAACGGGAGCGCGAAGCCTTGGCGGCCAGGGGGGAATTCGACGCTAAGCTCAGCCGTAGCCTTAACGCCGCGATACTCGAATTCAAGGACCTCCTGGATAAAGCGGCGGCCGTCGGGGCGAAAACCGACCGGGAGAAAGAGCTAATACTCGGCTCCAGCGAGGTGCTCAGCGATATATTGAACGCCTTTGGCACCATGATGGAAGGCCTTGATAAAAACGTATGCTCCTTTCAGGAAAGCAGCGCCTCCATACGCTCTCTGGCCAAGAGCGCTGAGGAGATGAAGAAGCAAGCCGACCAGGCCGCCGAGCGCACCGAGCCGCTCGTGCGCGACGTGGAGCAGGGTAACGAGTCGGTCGCAAAAACCGCCCAGGCCATACGGGAAATCGAGGCCGCCTCGCGCCAGGTGCGCGAAAGCCTCAAAGAAATAGCCTCGGTGGCCGCCCGCACCAATCTCCTGGCCATGAACGCGGCTATCGAAGCGGCGCACGCCGGCGATTCAGGCGCGGGCTTCGCCGTCGTGGCCGGGGAAGTGCGCAGCCTAGCCGAAAGCAGCGCGCGGAGCGCGAAGGCCGTGGATGCCCTCATGCGCGAAATGGAAGCCAAGGTAAGCCGCGGCCTTGAGCTCTCATCCAACACCCAAGAGAGCTTCGCCTCGATAGCGGAAGGCATACGCCAGACCTCGCAGGCCGCGCTGGAGCTCGCTCAGGGCATGGACACGAGGAGGGAAGAAACCCTCAGCGTACTGCCTGAACTCGATCAGCTCGCGGAGCGCCTTTGCGCGCTCCAGGAGCAGTATTCAGACCGCCGCAGCGCGCGCGAAGGCATAGAAGCGTCATTGGGCGAGATACGGGCGCTATCGGAGGACATACACGATGCCGAGCGCCGCCTCGTCGAGCAGGATTACGTCATACTGGCCATGCTGGAAGAAACCAAGGCTAGCATAGGTTCCGGCGAAGCATAGTATATAAAACCGCTACGCGCTTTGCTGCTCTCTTGCGTTTCTCGCCTTTCCCGCCATCAAAGCCGCCGATAGCACGGCGGTAAGGGGAGCTATAAGAACGAGGCCTATGGAACCCATCATGGTATGGAATACCTCGCTCGATACATAGGACATATTAAGCATGTTGGGCACGGGCACGCCCTGGGCCATGAAGACCATCAAGAGGCTCGTAAAGCCGCCGGTATAGGCCAAGAGCAGGGTCGTGGACATCGTGCCTATGACCTTGCGTCCCACGTTTATGCCCGACTTGGCCAGCTCCAGGAAGGGCAGTTCTGGCCGTTTCCGGTGGATTTCATCCACGGAAGCGGCCACGTCCATGGCAAGGTCCATAAAGGCCCCCGAGGATGCTAGGAAGGTACCGGCGAGGAATATCTGCGTTAAGTTCAGATACTCGAAGCCGCCGAAGCGCAGGGTTTCTGAAAAGGGGCGTACGGCCCCGTTGAGCCGGTAAGGGCCAGCCAAGGCCAGGGCCGTCAGCGCGCTGATGGCCGTGCCTCCCATGCTGCCTAAAAAAGCCGCAAGGCCGCCGCGGCTGAAGCCCGCTACCAGGAAAATGATAAAGAAACTGAGTAGGGCTACCACCGCCAGACTCGCCAGCACCGGCGCTATGCCAGTTAAAAAAGCCGGTATGAGGAGTTTCCATATGACCGAGCCGGTAAGGATAAACGATACGAAGCTTTTTAGGCCCGTCCAGCCGCCGAAAAGCAGGAGCAGTAGAAAGAAGCCGAGCACTATGCCCGCTTGCAAGTCTACGCGCCAATGGTCCATAAGCGTAAGCGCGGCGGGACTGCCGTCGGGATTGGGGTAAACTATGACCAGGGCCGTATCCCCCGGCCTATAGACTTTATCCATATCCGCCTTGCCGTAGAGTATATTATGCGCCTCGGCCACGAGGCCTTTATAAGGCCCCCTCAGCACGCGCACCGAGGCGTACTGTTCGCCCTGCAGGAGCACGCCGTAGTTCTTTATGCCGCTGTCATCGGTGCTGAGTATCGCGGCCTTGGCGCGCACGGAGCTATCTCCTTCCCGCTCGAAGCCGGTTGGTATGAAGAGTAGCCCAAGGGATAAGGCCAAGGCGAAAACCGTAAAACCTATATCCCGCCGGCTGGCTTCTCCCCAGGCGTGCGAGAAATACCTGCACAGTGAACGGCGTATATCCATAGCGTTTCCTTTACTTAGTTCCGCGAAGCTTGTGTCTAATCTCATGGAAACTCTAGCCCTAGCGGTATCGCCAGCAAGCTTACGGTATCGGATGCGGCGTTTTTCCCGAGACACAAGCTTCGGGGAACTATCTTTCCTTTAACGGGGGCTAAAAAATGCCGCGCTCGCCTCATCGAGAAGCGGCGCGGCTGCTTTTATTAGATTATTACTTGCTTGCGGGCTGGGCTACGCCCATGACCGCGGCGAGCTTTTTAAATAGGTCGGTATTGTCATAGTAGCCGTTGAACAGGTCCTGGCTGCGGCCGAGCGCGTAGGTGGGCACGGGCACGCCGGTGTGCGAATAAGTGGTCCAGCCTATGCCGGCGGAAGCGTTGGAAAGGTGGGTAAGGGTTACCGTGAGAGGCTCGTAGCCTCCATAGAGTAGGTACACGCTCTCCTGGGGAGCGCGCTCTACCTCGCCCTTCATGGAGCGCAGGAAGGCCCTCTGCACCAGTTCTTTATCGGACTGCTCGAGAGCTTCGTAGTCGATCCCGAAGAAGCGCTTTATCTCGGGAATCAGGTCGGCGAGCTTGCCGTCGGCGGGGCCGCGGCCGTCTTTGTAGGCGCTCATGATCTGGCTGTCGAAGGCCACGTACGAGCCCTTCTGCAAAGCGATCTTATCGAAGGCGGTGCTGTACTTACTCCCGGCGAAGCCTATGCTCATGCCGCCGGTCTCATGATCGCCGGTCACGATGATCAGGGTATCCTTGGGGTGCTGCTTCTGGAATTCCACGGCTAGCGCTATGGCGCGGTCGAAAGCCAGGGTATCGCCTATGGAGGCCGCGGCGTCGTTGGCATGGCAGGCCCAGTCTATCTTGCCCGACTCTACGGCGAAGAAGAAGCCCTTGTCGTTCATCAGGAGCTCTATGCCTTTCTGCACGTAATCGGCGAGCGACAGGTCATCGGCCTGGCGATCGATATCGTAGGGCATGGCGGAGGAATCCTGCAGGGTCTCATTGATGGCGAGCACCTTTTGGCCTGCCACCGGCTTGAGCGCCTTGAAGGCTTCGGGGCTATTCACGACGGTGTAACCTGCCTTCTTAGCGAGCTCTATGGCATCGGGCTTATCGCCGGCTTTTCCCTTAGGCTGCGCAAGGCCGCCGCCGCCAAAGTAGTCGAAGCCGGACTGGCTCAGCTGCACGCTGATATCGTACATATCGCCGCGGCTGGGCGCCTTGGCGTAAAAAGTAGCCGGGGTGGCATGGTCGAGGGATACGTTGGAAACGACGCCTACCCTATAGCCGCTCTCCTTGGCGTACTCCGCTATGGTCTTGAATTTCTGGGTCTTGCCCGTATCCATGTTGATGACGCCGCTGGCGGTCTTGTTGCCGGTGGCTATGGCGGTGCCTGCGGACGCGGAGTCGGTGATAATGGAGCTGGCGTCGTAGGTGGTCGTCATTCCCTGGGCTGGAAACTGCGTAAAGCCAAGCTTCTTAAAGCCCGGTTCCTTGGATGCCATGGCGTTGGAATAAACCTCGGCGGCGCTTACCTGAGCCATGGACATGCCGTCGCCGATGAATACGAACACGTATTTAGCGTGCTCTACGGCGGCGCCGGAGCCGGCTGCCGCCTTGTCCTTGCCGCCCATGGCGAATGCCGGAGCGGCGAGGAAGGCCAGCGCGAGGGCGATGGCGGCGAAACGATACCTGAATTTCATGGAAGCCTCCTTAGGGGGGTCCGTGGGATACGAACGGTATACAGGAGGCCCGTGAGCTTAGCGTGCTTATTGCATTAGAAAAGAATTAATCACTCGATTATTCCGCGCCGCAGGTCTCTGCCGCCCATGGTCGCTTTTTGCCGCTTATTGCCAGGGCGTAGGCGGCGCTTAAGCCTTGGCCCTGAGCAGAAAGTAGCGCGTGCGCAGGAGGTGATCGGCCATGCCGAGCTGAGCGGCCCGGCCGTCTCCCCGCACTATGGCGTCTACGATGGCCTTATGCTCGGGCAGGGTGTCGGAAGGGCTCCGCACCAGCCCGTGCTCGTACGATCTGCCGGAAAGCCCGAACGCGGTTTCAACTTCGACGAGGCGGGTGCTGCCGGCCAAGCGTATGATCCTGCTATGGAATTCCTTGTCGGCGGCAAGGTAGGCCGCCTCCATGCCGGGCTCAACGGTTTCGCCGAAGCGCTCGAAAAGGCTCAGGAAGGCCTTGCGCTCGGCTTCAGGCGCCTCCTCGGCGCAGAGCCTGGCGGCTATGGACTCGAAGCCCGCCCGCGCGGTGAACAGGTCGGCAAGCTCCTCATCGTCATAATCGGGCACGAAGAAGCCGTCCCGCATATGGCTCTCTACGAGGCCTTCCCCGGTTAGCCTGTTCAAGGCGTCGTTTATGGGGGTCTGGCTAATCCCGAAACGCTCCGCCAGAGCCTTGCGATCTATGCGCGAGCCGGGAGCCCAGTCGCCGTTGAAAAGCGCCTTCTTGATTTCCTCGTATACTTCGACCGATACGATAGTCCTGCGTATGGCGCTCATGCGCCTGCGGCCGTGACGTCAGAGGCCGACTTGGACGAGGCCTCCGCGACGAGCCTCGCGGCCACGTTCCGCGACTCGCTCAGGTGCTCATACATTAGGCGCTCGGCGAGAGCGGCGTCGCGCCCGGCTATGGCGTCGCGGAGCGCGCTATGCTCGGCCAGGCTCTTAGCGGCCGATTTCATGAGGCCCTGCTGATTGCTCTTCGATACGATGGCGAAGGATGAAAGGATACGCTCGAGCACCGTATTCCCCGCTATGCGCATGATGCCCATATGGAAGCGGAAGTCCGCCATCCTTACTTCGGGCACGGCCCCGTTCCCGACGGCTTTGCGGTGGGCCTCAAGCACGGCGTCCAAGGACTTAAGGCCCTTGGCGTCGATATGCCTGGCGGCCTCGAAGGCGCCCAGGGGCTCAAGGCGGAGCCTTACTTCATAGAGCTCGAGCAGCTCGGCGGGCGACAGCCGCTTCACGAAGGCGCCGCGCCTTGGCACGAGCTCCACGAGCATTTCCTTTTCGAGTTTTGAGAAGGCTGCAAGGAGCGGCGTGCGCGATACGCCGAGCCGTTCGGATAAGGCTTCCTGCACGAGCTTCTGGCCAGGCACGAGCTCCCCCGCCAGTATCATATCCCTCAGGGTCTTATATACCTGCTCGGCCAGGTCTTCGAACTTTGTTGCCACCATAGAGGCATTCTAGACAGTGCGTCGCGGCGAGTCAATGGATTTTGTATTCAATATATCTATTGACAAGATCGCCAGGCGGGTCTATTTTTGTATACAATATTTTGAATGGAGTTATTATGATAGGTGTATCGCCAGCCTATTTCCTCTCCGCGTACGGTCCTTCATTCGGCCCGTATGACACCCTTGCGGGCCTTCCTTTGCTCGCCGAGCTTGGCTACCAGTCCTTTCAGGCCGAGGTATTCAAGGAAGACATGCTGGATGCCTGGACCCCGCTCTCCATACAAGCATTACGCAATAAAGCGACGAGCCTAGGCCTTAGCTGCGGCGTTTTCGTCGCCCATTTTTTGGGGAGCCGCTACTCGACGCTCGATACGCTTTTAAGCGAGCCGGACGAAGCCAAGACCGCCAAAGCCCTTAATTTAGCCGCTAAGCTCTGCGCCGGAGGCGTATTCGCCCTGCCCCTCCCGCCCCTGGACGCCCCGGATCCGCGAATGGCTCAGCCCGCCCTGATACGGCAACTGGGGCGGCTGAGCGAAATGGCCAAGTCGGCGGGGCTTACGCTGGCTCTCGAGCTCATGCCGGGCAATGCTCTGGGAGGCTCGCGGGACTTCCTGGAGCTGTGCGAGCAGCTCCCTTTCGCGGACCTGGGGCTCGTCTTCGATACAGGGCACTTTTGGGCCATGGGCGAAGCGCCGGAGCGCCTGCCCGGCCTCCTCGGCCGGCGCATCGTAGCCACGCACCTCTGCGACAATGACGGCATACGCAACCTCTCGCTCCGCCCCGGGGCGGGTACCATAGCCTTCCAGGAAACCATCGATGAGCTTAAATCCTGCGGCTACAAAGGCAGCATGGACCTGGAAATAGTATGCGCGCGCGAAAACCTGGAAACGGAATACGGCAAAGCGATAGGAATCTTGAGCAGCCTGATAGCGGGCAGGACCCGCCTCCACAAACATACGGCGCTCTTACAGCCTTGAAGGAGTATCTATGACAGCAAGCACGCAAGATGGGCCCGGAGAACGGGTACGCAGGCTCGAAGGGCATGCGCGCGACCTGCGGCGCGCAATCGTATCCATGGTGCATACGGCGCAATCGGGCCATTGCGGGGGGAGCCTCTCCGCCGCGGACATCGTTAGCGCCTTGTATTTCGACCTTATGAACATTGATCCAAGCAAGCCGCGCATGCCCGGCAGGGATCGCTTCGTGCTGTCGAAGGGCCACGCCTGCCCGGTGCTCTACGGCGTGCTCGCCCTGCGCGGCTACTTCCCCGTGGAGGAACTCTCTACACTGCGCAAGAACGACAGCCGCCTGCAGGGCCATCCGGTATCGACCTACCTGCCGGGCGTGGACGCCACCGCCGGCTCGCTGGGCCTGGGCTTCGCGCAGGCGATAGGCATGGCCCTCGAAGCCCGCATGATTAAGGCCGACTACTACGTATACGCGCTCTTAGGCGACGGAGAGCTTAACGAAGGCGTAGTGTGGGAAGCGGCTTCCACCGCGTCCAAATACGGCCTAGACAAGCTTATCGCCATCGTCGACCGCAACAATCTGCAGAACGACGGCAAGGCCGACGACGTCATGCCCATGGAACCCATAGATAAAAAATTCGAGGCCTTCAACTGGCGCGTCCTCACCGTGGACGGTCACGACATGGCCGCCGTGCTGGCCGCGCTGGAGGAAGCCCGCAAGCCCACGGGCAAGCCCACCTGCATAATCGCGCGCACCGTAAAAGGCAAGGGCGTTAGCTTCATGGAAGACAAACGGGAATGGCACGGCAAGCCGCCCTCCGACGAGGAATACAGCCTGGCCTGCAAAGACATAGAAGGAGGCTGCGTATGAGCCTGGCCAAATCCACCAAGCCCACCCGCAGGGCCATAGCCGATCGCATGCTGGAAGCGGGATCGGAGCGGGGCGACTTCGTCGTATTCGAATCCGACATAGGCTACTCCACCTATTCCTATCTCTTCGGCGACGCCTACCCCGAACGCTATTTCAACCTGGGCATTGCGGAGTTGGGCACCATGGCGGCGGCCGCCGGCATGGCGGCGGAAGGCAGGCCGGCCATCGTATGCGGTTACGGCGTATTCCTCTCCATGCGCGCCCTCGAGGCCGTCCGATCCTTTATCTGCTACCCTCACCTGAACGTGAAGATATTCTCGAGCCACGGCGGCGTTACCGCTGCCATAGACGGGGTAACCCATCAGGCCACCGAGGATATTGCCTTCATGTCCACCCTGCCCAATATGACCGTGCTAGTGCCCTGCGACAGCGCGAGCGCCCGCGCGGCCTTCGACCTGGCGCTGGGTATAAAGAGCCCGGTTTTCGTGCGCCTCATGCGGGATCCCCTCGCGGAACTGTATCCTGAAGGCACGGAGTTTAGGATAGGCGGCAGCCATACTCCGCGGAAGGGCGACGACGTCACTATAGTCTCTTATGGCGATATCGTATTCCAAGCCCTGGAGGCCGCGGAGCGGCTGGCCGCCGAGGGCATAAGCGCCGAGGTCATAGATTTCTATTCGATAAAGCCCTGGGACGAGCGGGCCCTGCGCGAATCGCTGGGGCGTACCAAGGCCTTGCTCGTCGCGGAGAACCACCAGAGGAAGAACGGCTTAGGCTATGAACTGGCCGCCTGGTGCATGCGCGAAGGCATACATGTGCCCTTCGCCCAGCTCGGCCTGGACGATACCTTCGCCGAGAGCGGCAGCTATCCCCTGACCATACAGAAATTCGGCATGGACGCGGCGAGCATAAGCGCCGCGGCAAAACAGCTGGCCGCGGCCAAGCGATAAGGAGCGACTATGAAACTGGCGGTTATAACGGGCTTCCTCGGCAAGACCAAGGATCGCTTCCACGAATACAACAAAGAACTTGACCTTGACGGCAAATTCGCCCTGCTAAAAAGCATACCCGGCTATTCCGGCGTCGAGGTGGTCTATCCCTACGAGACGCCTCCCGCGGGCGAGCTCAAAACCTTACTGGCCAAGCATGGCCTTGAGGTGGCCGCTATCAACGTGAACGTAAAGGGCGAGCCGGAATTCCGCAACGGCGGCCTTACTTCCCCCGACGCGGCCGTGCGGGCCAAGGCCGTGCGTTTCCTTAAGGAAGCCAAGGACTATGCCGCCGCCGTAGGCGCGGACAAGGTAACCTGCTGCCCCCTGGGCGACGGTTTCGAGTTCTCGTTCCAATACGACTACGCGGCGGCATGGAAGCATCTCGTGGAAGCCTTCGCCGAAGCCGCCGCGCACCGGCCTGAGATTACGCTCTTCATCGAGTACAAGCCCTCTGAGACCCGGGGCCGCTGTTTCGTCGATTCCGCCGCCAAGACCGTCTGCCTAGTGCGCGACGCCGGCACCAAGGGCTTGGGCGTAACCCTGGACTTCGGCCACTCGGTATACGGCGGCGAGAATCCCGCCGAAGCGGTCGCCCTCGTGCACGCGAGTGGCATACCCCTCTACATCCACATAAACGATAACGACGGCAAATGGGATTGGGACTATTTCTGCGGCACCAAGCATTACATCGAGTACGTAGAGTTCATCTGGCAGCTCAGGCGCATAGGCTATAGCGGCTGGTACACCTCCGACACGAGCCCCACGCGCTGGGACGTGGCGGGCACATTCGAGGCGAACGCTCGCCTCTCCGCCAAGATAGAGCGCCTCCTCGATAAACTGGGCGATAGCGCCATACAG
>JBGSKZ010000331.1:0-12499 GCA_041741035.1 Treponematales bacterium | reverse complement strand
GCGGCGCCTTCCTCCTCGGCCGCGCCGGGGCGTTCCTGCGAGGCGTCGCGTATCATATCCACGGGCACGCCCACGTCCTCGATAATGGACTCGGCGATATATACGCCGGCGTTGCAGCGCACCGCCAGGGCCATGGCGTCGGATGGGCGCGCGTCGAAGACCAGCTCGCCCTGGGGGCTTTCGACTATGAGGCGGGCAAAGAAGGTGCCTTCTTTGAGGTCGTATATCTCGATCCGGAGCAGGGCGGCGGCCAAGCGGGAGAGGACGGATAGCATGAGGTCATGGGTGAGCGGCCGCGGCATATCGACCTTGCCCAAGCCTATGAGTATGGATTGCGCTTCAAGGGCGCCGACGAATACCGGCACGGCCACCATGGCATGCTTAGGGCGCACGAGTATGACGTTACCCTGCTCGGTTTGCGCGACGGTCCAAATATCGGCCTCTACTAAGGTATTTGATCCCATGACTGCTTCCAGGTATAGTATAAGTCAACGGAGGCACTCGTGGCGGCTGTAGGCTATGAAAAATCGGATTTTTGGGCTCAAAAAGCGAAAAAAGACGGGTACCCCGCCCGTTCCGTCTATAAACTCATGGAGCTCGATAGAAAATTCAAGCTTATTAAAGCCAACGCGCGCATCCTGGACATCGGGGCGGCGCCGGGAAGCTGGAGCCTCTGGGCGCTGGAGCGCCTGGGTGACGGCGGCTTCCTCGCGGCGGTGGATCTGCAGCCTTTGCGCATCGACACTGCTCGCGACAGGCTTTTTTTCGTGCAGGGCGATCTCTATGACCCCGCCGTCAAGGCCGCCATAGCCGCGCACGCCCCCTTTGACCTGGTCATGTCGGACGCGGCGCCGGGCACGAGCGGCAATAAAGGCCTAGACACCGACCGTTCGGAGGCCATCGTGGAAGCCGTGCTCGACTATGCCGCCGAATTCCTGCGCCCCGGCGGCCATGTCGTCGCCAAGCTCTTCATAGGCGGCGGGCAGCGCGAAATCCTGGATCGCATCAAAAAAGAGTATGAAACGGCGCGGGCCTTCAAGCCCGAATCCTGCCGCAGCGAAAGCTTCGAAACCTACGTGCTCGGCCTTATCAAGAAGCGCCTTTAAGGTAGCCCGCCAACTCGTCCAAGCCGCTTTCGCGCAGCAGAAGCTCCACGAAGCCCTCTTTCATGCAGAGCTTGGAGAGGCTCGACAGATTGGCGAGGTGCTCCGTGGAATTCGCGGAGAGGATGATGAAGAAGGCGCGTACCGGAAGCCCGTCGGGGCTCTCCCAGGCTATGGGAAAGCGCGGATAGAAGAGGGCGACGAGGCTGTCCTCGGGCCGCTTGCACAGGGGCGAGCGCGGATGCGGCACGGCAAGGCCCGAGCCCAGCGCGGTGGACGCGAGTTCCTCCCGCTCCGTCGCGGAGCGGCAAAGCTCATCGAAGCCCGGCCCATCCTTGGCCATGATGCCCGGCGCGCCGTACAGCGTGAGCAGGGCATCCCGTATGGCGCCCGCGGGGTCGTCTCCGGCGATATTATGCCATACCCTTCCCTTACTCAACAATTCGGCTATTCGCATCGGGCATCGCTCCACGATCGGGGTAGCGGCAGTAGCCGCGCTCAGAAGCCAAGGATAGCCCGTATGCCGCGCTTCGTCGAGACAAAAAAAGGGGGCGTTCCGTTCGGAACGCCCCAACGCTGTTATTCTTTGTAGATAGGCCGCTTCTCGTAATGGGTATGCAGTAGCTTGTGCGCCTTGTGGCTATTGGGAGCCTCAAGGAATTTCTCGTACACCTCGGTTATATAGGGATTGTGGTGGGAACAGCGGTAGCTGCTGTGCTCGTCGTCGCTATAGATGCCGGCCATGCGCTTCTGCCGAATGAGGTCGGTGGCGCCGTAGGGCTGGCCGCCGCCGCCTATGCAGCCGCCGCGGCAGGCCATTACCTCGATGAAGTGCCAGGGGCTCTCCTTGCCCTCTTCCTTGGCCTTGCGTACCTCGTCCAGCACCTGGGCTATGTTGCCCATCTGATGGGCCACGGCCACGCGCACTTCGGTGCCCTTAACGTGCACGCGGGCTTCCTTGATGCCCGATATGCCGCGCACGCCGGTGAAGTTCACGTCCTTGAGGTCCTCTTTGGTGATGAGGTAGTAGGCGGAGCGCAGTGCTGCCTCCATGACGCCGCCGGTGGCGCCGAAAATGGTGCCCGCTCCGGTATAGGGACCCATGGGGCTGTCGGATTCCTCGTCCGGCAGGCTCACGAGGTCTATGCCCGCCTGCTTGATCATGCGCGCCAGCTCCCGCGTGGTAAGGGTGATGTCCACGTCCTTCTCGCCGGAGGCGTACATATCCTTGTTGCGGCTATTCTCGAACTTCTTGGCGGTACAGGGCATGATGGACACGGAGAAGATCTTTTTAGGATCGAGCTTGGCGCGCTCGGCCCAGAAGGTCTTGATCATGGTGCCCATCATCTGCTGGGGGCTCTTGGCGGTGGAGAAGTTGGGAATCATGTCCGCGTAGTACTTCTCCATGTAGTCCACCCAGGCGGGGCAGCAGGAGGTGATCAGCGGCATCAGTTCCTTGTTCTTGCCCGCGGCATAGTCGGTGAAGCGCTTCACGAACTCCGTGCCCTCTTCCAGTATGGTAAGGTCGGCGGAGAAGTTCGTGTCGAATACCACGTCGAAGCCGAGGCGGCGCAGCGCGGCGTATATCTTCTTGGTTATGACCGTGCCGGGCTCGAGGCCGAACTCCTCGCCGAGGGCTACGCGTACCGCGGGGGCAATCTGCACCACGCAGGTGAGGTCGTCCGCGCCGCTCTTCATGAGGGCGTCCCACACCACTTGGGTCTGGTCGTTCTCATAGATGGCGCCCACGGGGCAGTGCGCGGCGCACTGCCCGCACTTTATACAGGGGCCTTCCGCGAGGGCTACGTCGGCGGCGGGCGCTATGCGCGTGCTCTCGCCGCGCCCCAGGAATTCGATGGCCCATACGTTCTGCATCTCCTGGCATACCTTGACGCAGCGGCCGCAGCGCACGCACTTGTCTGGGTTGAGCACCAGGGAGCCGGTCGAGCTATCGACGGGCAGGTCGCGCAGGCGCTTCTCGAAAGGCTGCTCGCGTATGCCGAACTCCGCGGCGAGGGTCTGCAGCTCGCAGGATTGATTGCGCGGGCACTGCAGGCAGTCGTCCGGATGGGTGGACAGGATGAGCTCGATAACGGTCTTGCGCACCTGCACGATTTCGGGATCGTGCGTGATGATGCTCATGCCCTCCTCCACCGGGGTGCAGCAGGCGCGGAGCATCTTGGGGTTGCGCTCGACCTTGACGACGCATATGCCGCAGGCGGCCCAGGGGGGCAGGTCGTCGTTATAGCAGAGCTTGGGAATCTTTATGTTTACCTTTTCGGCGGCGTCGAGTATCGTCGTCCCCTCGGCGACCTGTACCGGCACGCCGTTTATTTTCGCGTTGACCATAGGGTCTACTCCTTCTTAATCAGCTCTTGATAACGGCGTTGAACTTGCACACCTTGAAGCACTCGCCGCACTTTATGCACTTGGAAGCGTCTATGACGTACTTATCCGCCTTGCTGCCGGATATGCAGTTCACCGGGCACTTCCTGGCGCAGAGGCTACAGCCTATGCACTTGTCTTTATTGATTTCGAATACCACCAGGTCCTTGCACTTGCCGGCGGGGCATTTATGCTGCTCGATATGGGCAAGGTACTCTTCCCTGAAGCGCTTGACGGTGGACAGGGTGGGGTTGGGGGCGGTCTGGCCCAGTCCGCAGAGGGCGGCCCGGCGCATGGCTACGCCTATCTTCTCCAGCTTGGCCAGGTCTTCGAGCGTGCCCGAGCCCTTGGTTATCTTCTCGAGTATGGAATGCATCTGGTTGGTGCCTATGCGGCAGGGAGCGCACTTGCCGCAGGACTCGTCCACGCAGAATTCCATATAGAACTTGGACACGTCCACGACGCAGTCGTCCTCGTCCATGACGATAAGACCGCCGGAGCCCATCATGGAGCCTAGGGAGGTGAGGCTCTCGTAGTCTATGGGGTAATCCAGGAACTCGGCGGTTATGATGCCGCCGGAAGGGCCGCCGGTCTGGGCGCCCTTGAACTTCTTGCCGTCCTTTATGCCGCCGCCTATATCGTAGATGATCTCGCGCAGGGTGGTGCCCATGGGCACTTCCACGAGGCCCGAGTTCTTGATCTTGCCGGTAAGGGCGAATACCTTGGTGCCCTTGGAAGTCTCGGTGCCTATCTTTGCGAACCAGGCGCCGCCCTTGGTAAGGATCACCGGTATGTTGGCCCAGGTTTCCACGTTATTGATGACCGTGGGCTTGCCCCAGAGGCCTTTTACGGC
This sequence comes from Treponematales bacterium, assembly GCA_041741035.1. Taxonomy (GTDB): domain Bacteria; phylum Spirochaetota; class Spirochaetia; order Treponematales; family UBA12059; genus UBA5200. Next base: position 8,158 of record JBGSKZ010000331.1, on the reverse strand, counting down.
CGGGAAGGGCGGGCGGGGTATGGGCATGCCGCGGTTGCCCTCTATGGACTGCAGGAGGGCCGTTTCCTCGCCGCACACGAAGGCGCCGGCGCCCAGGCGTATCTCGATATCGAACGAAAAGTCGGTACCCAGGATTTTGTCGCCCAGGAGGCCGTATTCCCGTGCCTGTTGCAGTGCTATCTTGAGGCGCTCGATGGCCAGGGGGTATTCGGCGCGTATGTACACGAAGCCCTTGCTCGCGCCTATGGTGTAGCCGCATATGGCCATGGCCTCTATGACCGAGTGGGGGTCGCCTTCTATAGTGGAGCGGTCCATGTACGCGCCGGGGTCGCCCTCGTCGGCGTTGCACACCACGTACTTCTGATCGGCCACCGGCCCGCGGGAGAACTCCCACTTGCGCCAGGTGGGGAAGCCCGCGCCGCCGCGGCCGCGCAGCCCGGCTATCTTGAGCTCGTTGATCACGTCCTCGGGCTTCATGGAGCCGAGCACCTTCTCGAGCGCGGCGTAGCCGTCGCGCGCTATGTACTCGTCTATATTTTCCGGGTCGATGATGCCGCAGTTGCGGAGCACTATGCGGTACTGCTTCTGGTAGAAGCTGATATCCTCTACCTTGATGCGGTCCTTCTGATGCTCGTCCTTGTAGAGCAGGCGCTTGACTTCGCGGCCTTTGACGATCTGCTCGGCGATGATTTCCTTGGCGTCCCCGGGCTTGACTTCCACGTAGAACGACTCGGAGGGCAGGACCTTAACGATAGGGCCTTTCTCGCAAAAGCCGAAGCATCCGGTCTTCACGACCTGCACGTCGTCCTTGACGCCAAGGGCCTCGGCATTCGCGATGAGTTCCTTATATATGTCGTCGGCCTTGCTGGATTCGCATCCGGTGCCGCCGCATACCAGAATAAAGTGCTTATACGCCATGTCTGGAGCCTCCGGCTTAGTTCTTTACGATATCGACCGCGGGTCGATCGTATATGTGCTTATCGACGAGGGACCTGCCCACGACGTGCTTTGCCACTATTTCGGTAGCGACGGCCGCGTCCACCTTGCCGTATATGGTGGCGGGCATGCCGGGCATGATCACCTCCACGGTAGGCTCCACGTGGCACAGGCCCATGCAGCCGGTCTGCCGTATTATCACGCTGTCGTTGAGCCTGTGCTCGTCGACCGCCTTGACTACCGCGTCGAAGGCGTTCTTGGCCCCGGCCGCTATGCCGCAGGTGCCCATGCCCACGATAATCTGTATATCCTTGCCTTCCACCTCGCGGCGGACCATATCGCCCTTCTTCTCCTCGCGGAGCTTACGGAGCTGATCGAGGGTCATTTTTGCCATGGTAGGCTTCTCCTTTCAGAATCTTAAGCTCATATGGCGTCAGGCTCTTCCTGGGAACGCAGGAAAGCCTCCGCCAGTACCAAAGCGCCGGCGTCGGTAAAATCGCCGAGCGCTTCCCGCAGTTCGGACCTGCGCAATTCATACGAATCGCCCGGGCCCGGCCCCTCGCGCTGAATGACGAGCTCATAGGCCCCGTCGAAGCAGAGCGCCATCAGGAAGAAGCCCGGCAGATCGCCCAGGGGCGGCGTATCGACACCCGCGGCGGGGAAACGGAAACTGAGCTCCGTGCCCGCGCCCTTGCGCGAACGGAGTTCGTAATTCCCGCCCGCCTGTTCCACCGCCTGCGCGAGAAAGGGTAGGCCTAAGCCCACCTTCCGCCCGCGGTGCTTCGTCCCGTCGGTATAGAACGGATCCAAAGCCCGCTTGAGCTCGGTTTCGTCCATACCCTTCCCGTCGTCGATGACCGCGGCCGAGAGCCACGCGCCGTCCTCGGCGACCCGTACCGTGATCGTGCCCGCGTTGGCCTCCACAGAGTTCTGCACGAGGTCGAGCAGGAAATCGCACACGGCGAAATGCATCGTTTAGCCCTGTTCGCGGTACTTGGCTATGATTTCAGGCACCTGCTCCTTGGTAAGCTTGCCGTACACGTCGTTGCCCACCATGAGCACGGGGGCCAAGCCGCAGCAGCCCACGCAACGCACCGCGTCTATGGAGAAGAGGCCGTCGTCGGTAACCTCCGCGCCTTTGACGCCCAGTATGCTTTCGCACTCCTCAAGCAGGGTTTGGCCGCCCTTCAGGTAACAGGCGGTGCCCATGCACACGGCTATGCGGTTCTTACCCGGCTTGGTCGTCTTAAAGTAGTGGTAGAAGGTGATAACGCCGTAAATCTTGGCCAGGGGAAGCGATAGCTCCCTAGCCAGACGCTCGGCGGCTTCCCGCGGCACGAAGCTGAATTCCTGCTGAACCCGGTGCAGGATCATGATCAGGTTGCCGGGTTTATCCTTCCATTCCTGCACGAAGCTCTGGAGTTCTTTCGAGAACTCTATTTGAGCGACCGCCATAGTTCCCCCTTCAAAGATAAGAAATTATCTATATTTAGTTCACGACATCATATAGAAGCCGTAAAAAAAAGGCAACTGCCGGGAGGCCGCGTACAGGCTATACGCGTAAAAATTTCATATGCTGACGAATTATTTTATTCTAAGAAACGCCATGTGTATCGATTGTTGGATACGCCAAGTATAGGGCATGGTTGCTTTTCGTAGAAGCAAAAAATGAGAATTCGCTAAAAATCCCCGTTTGTAGTACAATGAGCCTATGAATTTGGAAAAGTTTATGGCCTTTTCGCTCGATGCAGTGCAATCGATGGCTTGGGGTATAGGGAGCGGCAGCGAAGGCGGCCCTTCCCCGATAGAACTGAGCGCCTGGCTTAGCGCTTTCGCCTTTCTAGGCCTCGTAGCCCTGTACCGTAAGCGCAAGCGCCCCTATGCGTCGGCCCTTGGCTTTTTAGGCTTGGTTTCGCTGTCGGCCCTTCCCCTCCAGCCCTGGTTCATAGCCCTGGAAATCTGCCGCTACCCCTGGGCCTTGAGCGCGGCCCTGCAAATCCTCGCCTGGGACGCCCTGCTCTGGATGGCCTGCTCCCTAGCAGAGTACGCCATGTCCGCCCCGCGGCGCTGGTTTTTCCACGGCTTAAGCGTGGCCGCCGCAGGCGCGCTCATGGCCACCGCCTTCATCGGCTCGAGCCCCCTGGAAACGATAGCCGCCCTTGGCTCCGTGGCAGCCCGCCTGGCCCTGGGCATAGGCTCCATCTACATACTCGCCCGCCACGCGTTCAGCCGCGTGCTCGCGCGCAGGGCCATACCCTCGCTCGCCCTGTGGACGGCCGCCACCCTCGCCCTCGTACTGCCCATAGACGGTTTCGGCCCCTATGCCGTGGCGGCCTACGCGGCCGCCCAGGCCATCGTCGGCATCATAGCGGTGGCCCTGAGCCTCTTCGAGCTGGCCCTCCCCTCGCTGGAGGACACGGCCATAGACGAGTATTCCAAGCGGCTTACCCTGTCCATAAACAAGTTCATACCCGCCGAATTCCTTGCCTACCTGAAAAAGACCGACGTGGCCGACCTCGTGCTCGGCGACCACGTGAAGAAGGATATGACCATATTCTTCTCCGACATACGGGCCTTTACCGAACTATCCGAGGCCCTCACCCCGGAGGAAAGCTTCGCCTTCATCAACTCCTACCTGTCGCGCGTAGTGCCGGTCATTACCGAGCACAAGGGCTTCGTGGACAAGTACATGGGCGACGGCATCATGGCCCTGTTCTCGGAAAACGGCGGCTCCGACGATTCCATCGAATGCGCCATAGAGATACAGCACAAGATACAGGAATATAACGGCCACCGGGCCAAGATGGGCTACCGCCCCATAGCCATGGGCATAGGCATACATACCGGCCCCCTCATGATGGGCGTCGTGGGCGTGAGCGACCGCATGGAAGGCACGGTCATTTCGGACTCAGTCAACCTCGCCTCGAGGCTCCAGAGCATAGCCAAGGCCTTTAACATACCGCTGGTCATAAGCGAGCGCACCTTCATGAGCCTGTCGGACCCGGGCAAGTACAAGTACCGCTTCATAGGCAAGGTGCGCGTCAAGGGCAAGGACGCGCCGGTGTCGGTATTCGAGATCTTCGACGGCCTGTCCCCGGAATTCTTCGAACGGAAAATGCGCGCCAACACCTTCTTCGAGCAGGGCATGATGGCCTACTATCAGAAGAATTTTAACGACGGCGTATTCTATTTCAAGCGCGCGCTGGAGCAGGTGCCCGAGGACGGCGCCTCGCGCTTCTACCTGGAAACCTGCCTGCGCAAGAGCATGGCGCCCCGCTCGTCCTGAGCAGACCCGGCATAACATAGGAAGGACGCATATGGCCTCGGCACTCGAATTCGGCGTGGATTGGTATCCGGAACAGTGGGACGAAGGGCTCTGGGACGACGACGCGCGGCGCATGGCCGGCTACGGCTTCGGCGTGGCGAGGATCATGGAGTTCGCCTGGAGCATAGTCGAGCCGGCTCCGGGCAGCTTCGACTTTTCGCTTTTCGACCGCGCCATAGCCTGCCTGGACAAAGCCGGCCTTAAGGCCATAGTGGGCACGCCGAGCGCCACCCCGCCCATATGGCTGGCCGACGCGCATCCGGACATACTGCGCCTGTTCCCGCTCGGCCGCAGGCACGACTTCGGCGCCCGGAGAAACGTCTGCTACAACGCGCCTGAGTACCGCGCCGCGGCCCGACGCCTGACGGCGGCCATAGCCGAGCGCTACGGGGCAGACCCTCGCGTGGCGGGCTTTCAGGTGGATAATGAGATAGGCCATGAGGGCTCGGACCGCTGCGTATGCGGCCACTGCCAGGCCGCCTGGGCAACCTGGCTGGAAAGCAAGTACGGCAGGGCTGCCGCGATGAACGAGGCCTGGGGCGCCGTATTCTGGAATACGAGCTACGAGCGCTTCGGTCAGGTGCCGGTGCCTCGGGCCCAGCCCGCCACCGGCCACAACCCAGGCCTGCTTCTGGACTATGACCGCTTCTGCTCCGATTCGGCCGCCGGCTTCGCCCGCGAGAACACGGCGCTCCTGCGCGCCAAGGCCGCGGCAAGCCAGTACATAACGACCAACCTCTTTCCGCCGCCCTTCTCCAACGCCATCGATATGGAGGGACTCACGGAAGGCATGGACTTCGCCTCCTGGGACAATTACCCGATATGGGGCGCCCAGGACGAGCCCCTGCCCTGGGCCTTCAACGCGGCCGCGGAAAGCTTCGTGCGCGGCCTGCACGGCAACACGCCCTTCGCCGTCATGGAAGCCATGTCCGGCATACAGGGCCACGTATGCCTGGGAGCCCTGCCGCCAGAAAACCAGGTCGCCCTGTGGTCGCTGCAGGCCATAGCGCGCGGCGCCAAGCGCATCGTCTTCTTCCGCTGGCGCACCGCCCCCTACGGCCAGGAGCAGCTCTGCTACGGGCTTTTGGACGCCGACAACCGGGAAACGGAGCGCCTGCGCGCCTTGGCCGCCATGATGAAACGGGCCCAAGAGGAACTCGGCGCCCTGGCCGGCGTGCCCGTGAAGAGCCCGGTATGCCTCGCCTATTCCAAGGACGACGGCCGCGTGCTCCGGGAACAGTACCTATCCAAGGGACTTTACCTTGAAGCCGCCCCCTACGCGCAAGCCGGCTATGACATGGAGGCGGCCAAGTGGTTCGCCCCCTACGCCATATTCGGCGTGAATGCGGACGCCCGCTCAGTGCAAGCCATGGCGGCCGCGCTTTCGGGCTACAAGCTCGTCGCCCTTCCCCTCTACCAGATGGCCGATCCCGCCGTCGTTGAAAAACTCGCCGAGTGGGTAAGCGACGGCGGCAGCCTGGTGCTCGGCTATAGGGCGGGAGCCCGCGACCTCCGCAATCACAGCGTGCGGGCCAGGCTACCGGGCCTCTTCGCCGAGCTCGCGGGCCTTACCGTGCCGCGCTTCGAATCGCTCAACCAAACCAGCGCGGCCCTGCGGGTAGGGCTCCTGCCCGCCAAGGGCACGGTGTGGGCCGACCTCATAGAACCCGATAGCGCTCAGCCGGTGGCCCTGTGGAGCGACCGCGCGAAATTTTACCGCGGCTGCCCCGCGGTGACGGTGAACCGCGTGGGCAAGGGCTGCGTATGGTATATGGGCACCAGCCTCGATCCCGCGGGCATATTTTTCGTATACAGGCGCATACTCAAGGAAGCGGGGCTCAAGCCGCGTTCCTACGGCCAGGATATAGAGCGCGTGCGCCGGGAGGACGGGGATGGCCGCTCCTGGGAGCTGTTCCTCAACCACTCGCCCAAGCCCAAGCGGGCGGCCGGTCTCTTCCTGCCTCCCTGGGGCTGGGCCAAGAAAGCCGCCGACTGAGGCGCCGGCTGAACAGCAGGCTCAGCGCAGGCCCTCGCCGCCCGCCGGGGCAGCCGCGGCCAGGACACAAGCTTCGGGGAACCGGGCGCAGGTCCGCTCCGCCTGCCGGGGCAGCCGCGGCCAAGACACAAGCTTCGGGGAACCGGGCACGCGGCGGGGAAGGTTCCGGACGGAGCCTCAGCTTGACGACGCGGGCGCTACGGTGTAGCCTAGGGACATACACTCCTACAAGGCACGCACGATGAACTATTCGGACCCTACCCGTCTCGGTCTCTTGGCCTGTCCCGGCGGCGAGCGTTTCGCCGAGCTGGTAGTTCGTCGTCTGTCCACCATATACCGCCGACGCTTCGAGAGGAAGACGCAGGTATTGGCCGATCGCTACCACATATCCAAAGAGCTGGCCACGCGCAAGATCAACTTCGACAACGACATCCAATCCTCGCTGCTATACATACCGGGCAACGTGAACGAATACCGCGCGCCGCGCTTTAAGGTGAACGCGCGCTATACCTGGTTCCCCAACGGCGAGATCAAGAGCGAGATCACCGATTCCGTGCGCGGGAAGGATCTGTACATATTCCAGGACGTGGAGAACCGCCTGCCCTGCAGCTTCAACGAGGGCAGGGACCAGCGCTGCCTTTCGGTGAACGACCATATCTTCAACCTGATGACCACCATAGATGCGGCCATACAGGCGGGCGCGGGGCGCATTACCCTCGTCGTGCCCGCCTACCCCTACTCCCGCCAGCATAAGAAAAAGGGCCGCGAGGGCCTGACCGCCGCCCGTTTCGGCCAGATCATGGAATACTACGGCGTATCGCGCATCATAACGCTGGATATACATTCCCGCGAGATAGAGAACTGCTTCAATAAGCTGCGGCTGGAAAACCTCCACGGCTCCTACCAGGTAATCGAGAAGCTCGCGGGCATCATAGACGTGGGCGACGATAATCTCGTCGTGCTCTCTCCGGATACCGGCGCGGTGGACCGCAACAAATTCTACGCGAGCGCCATGCAGAAGCCCCTGGCCCTCATATATAAAGAGCGCGACTATTCCAAGGTGACCAAGGACGCCAACGACTCGAACATAACCGAGATGAAGCTCTTAGGCGACATTAGCGGCAAGACGGTGTTCATGGCCGACGACATGCTGGGCACCGGCGGCACCCTGCTCAAGGCCATGCGCTACCTCAAGGAGCAAGGCGCGCTCAAGGTGATATGCGCCGTCTCGCTCCCGCTCTTCTCGGCCAACGCCGTGGAGGACTTCGACAAGGCCTACCGCGAGGGCCATTTTTACCGCATCATAGGCACCAACGCGGTGCACCACGACGAGCTCCTTAAAAAAGAGTGGTATATAGAGGCGGACGTTACCACGCTCTTCGCCCAGATCATATCGCTGCTCCACCACAACCGGAGCCTCTCGCCCATGCTGGACAACCGCGACCTCATAGCCAAGAAGATCAAGCGCACCATGGCCGCCCATGCCGCGCAGCAGCCGGCCCAGCCCAGCCTGCCCCTCGATTAAGCGCGGCGGGCTAGGCGCGTGCGGGTATACGGCATACCGCGGCCCCTGGGGGCCGTGCTCTTCGATATAGACGGCACGCTCTACACCGATCCCGCGTACGCGCGCCACCAGGTAGACGTGCTCATAGAGGAGCTCGCGCGCCGATCCGGCCGCGATTTCACAGCCATGCGCGAGGATATAGAACGCACCCGCTTGAGCCTGGCCCAGGCGGAAGGCAGGGTGACGACGAGCCTGGGGAACGCCATGGCGGCCTGGGGCATAGACATAGCGACGAGCGTACGCTGGCGGAACGCCCTTATCGACCCAGCGCACTTCCTTAAGCCGGACCCCGCGCTGGCGGCCGCCCTTGGCGCCTTGGCCGGCGGCGGCCTCGTCA
>JBGSKZ010000330.1:0-1122 GCA_041741035.1 Treponematales bacterium | reverse complement strand
CCGTGGTCATGCCGCGCGCCTTCTCTTCGGGCAGCCGGTCGGCGTCCATGCCGGTGAGGGCCTGGATAAGAGCCGTCTTGCCGTGGTCGACGTGGCCGGCCGTGCCTATTACCCTCATGCCGGCTTAACGCCGCCGGCCTTAGCCTGTTTGCGTTCCATTACCCGTTTGGAAGCGGCGAGGAGGCTCTCGGACTTTTCCAGGCCCCAGCGTATGGAGTCAGCGACGAGAGCCGGATCCTCCAGGGCCAGGGCCGCCAGGTCTACGAGGACTTCGCCTTCGCGCACGATGGCTAAGAGCGGCGCCGGGGCGCGTCGCAGGCTAGCCGTGAGGAGTTCGGCGGAGGCGGGGGAGCTTAAGGCCAGGGCCACCGAGGGGAAATATTCGTCGGGGCCGGTGCCGCCGCCCGAGGCGGCCTCCGAGTCCACGACGCGGGCTACGCCCTTTGGCAGCTTGTCGCGTATCTTGCGCGCCAGCTTCTTAAGCTCCTCAAGGGGGCGCTCGCGGGCGGACTGCGCCGGCCCGGCGTGGCCGTTGAGCCTGTGCACGAGGGCGCGCTCGAGGAGGGCGTATATGGTCTTGCCCGGCCTGAAGGCCCGGTAGAGCGGATGCGCGCGCAGTTGGGCTATAAGCTCGGCCTTGCCCACCGCTATGCCGGCCTGGGGTCCGCCCAAGAGCTTGTCCCCCGAGAAGCATACGAGGGCGCAGCCGGCTTTTATATACATAGCGGCGGGGCTTTCACCCGGTATATCCTCGTCTATGCAGCCCGAGCCCTGGTCCACCAGTACCGGTATGCCCGGGGGCAGGGCGCGTACGAGCTCGGCGGCCGAGGGGCGGCGGGTAAAGCCGCGCAGGGCGAAGTTCGAGCTGTGCACCACCAGGGCGCAGGCTGTATCCGGACCTACGGCCTTTGCGTAATCCCGGGCGTCCACGATGTTCGTGGTGCCCACCTCCACGAAGCGGGCGCCCGCCAGCTCGAGTATCTCAGGCACGCGGAAGCCTCCGCCTATCTGCACCTGTTCGCCCCGGGCCACGATCACCTCGCGGCCTTTTGCCAGGGCGCTCAAGGCGAGGAGCAGGGCGGCGGCGTTGTTGTTGGCTATGAGGGCGTCCTCTGCTCCGCA
>JBGSKZ010000329.1:0-1381 GCA_041741035.1 Treponematales bacterium | reverse complement strand
GGCGGCGAGGCCGAGGGCGACGGCCAGCGCGAAGGCCGGCACGAAGGCCATCGCGCCTCTAGGCCGGAAAGGGCGGGGCGAAGGCATGGCTAGCCCTTCATCGCTGAACCCGCCCGGAGGCGTCGCCGCCTAGCAGCGCGTCGATCTCGGCCTTGGAGGACAGGTTAAAGTCGCCGGGTATGGAATGCTTGAGCGCCGAGGCGGCCACCGCGAAGTCCAGGGCCTTGGCCTCGTCGCCCTTAAAATTTAGCAATCCATAAATAAGCGCCGCTGCGAAGCTGTCCCCTCCGCCCACCCTGTCCACGATGTCGTCTATTTCGTAGGCCCGCGATACCTTAAAGCCTTCGCCGCCGTGCAGTATGGCGGACCAGCCGTTTTTATCGGCAGATCGGCTTTCGCGTAAGGTGATAGCCACCGCTTTGAGCTTGGGGAACTCGCGCTTTACTTTTTCCGCCAGCAGGCGGTATTGCCCGCTGTCCAGCTTGCCCGCGCCGACTTCGGTTTTTTCCGGCTCAAGGCCTAGGCACAGCTGCACGTCTTCCTCATTCGCTATGATAAGGTCGGCGTAGGAGGCCAGTTCCCTCATGATCTCCGGCGCTTTCTTGCCGTAGTTCCAGAGCTTCTTGCGGTAGTTCAGGTCTATCGACACGCTTACGCCGGCGGACCTGGCCGCCTTAATGGCCTCGAGCGCGGCCTCCGCCAGGGAGAGGGAGAGAGCCGGCGTTATACCCGTGGTATGGAACCAGTCCGCCCCTTTAAGTATTTCCGCCCAGTCGAAATCGCCGGGCTTGACGGCGGATACGCATGAGCCTTCCCGATCGTATACTACGCTGGAAGGCCGCTGGTTGGCGCCCGTTTCCAGGAAGTATATGCCGAGCCGGCCCTTGGCGCGCTTGACCGCCGAGCAGTCCACGGCATAGCGGCGCAGCTCGCGCAGGGCCGATTCTCCTATCGGGTTATCCGGCACCGCGCTTACGAAGGCCGCCGACTCGCCGAGCAGGGCCAGGGACACGGCCACGTTGGCCTCGCCGCCGCCGAAGCTGGCCTCGAGGGCGGGCGATTGGAAGAAACGCTCATGCGCCGGCGATTTGAGGCGGAGCATGATTTCGCCAAAGCTCACTATTCTGTGCATACCTAAGTCTCCTGTCCAGAGCATAGGTAGTGTTACGAAGCTTGTAAAGCTAAACGTTCGCCGGCCCGCGGCCCGGCTTTCTTCACTCGACGCTAAGGATGGTCAGCGTAAGCTCGCGCTCGGGCAGCTTCGCCGTCGCGCGCTCTCCCGCGCGCTTGCCCATCAATGCGCGGGCTATGGGGCTGGACCAGCCTATGAGCCCGCGTTCCGGATCGGCCTCGTCCACGCCCACGATGCGGTAGCTTCGCT
>JBGSKZ010000328.1:0-3622 GCA_041741035.1 Treponematales bacterium | reverse complement strand
GATGAGGCCTACGTGAAGGCCTTAAGCCCCGACGACGCCCGCGCGCTCAGGGCCGGCGACGCGGCGACGGCCACGCGCAACGCCCTGATATTCCTGGCGGTGCTCAGCGCCGTGCTGCTCGGCACCTTCGCGCAGACCTGGACGACCAGCCTGATAGGCCAGAGGGTCATGAAGGACCTGCGCATGGACCTCTTTAAGCATACTACGGGACAATCGCTCGCCTTCCTGTCCAAGCAGCCCGTGGGGCGCCTCGTCACCCGGCTTACCAGCGACGTGGAAACGATAAACGAATTCTTCACGAGCGTGGTGGTTTCCTTTATTAAGGACGCGAGCGTCATGGTCGGCGTCCTGGCCGTGCTGCTGCTCATGAGCCCCCGGCTGGCCCTCGTAGCCATACTGAGCCTGCCGCCCGTGCTCGTGGCCAGCTCCATATCGCGGCGCAAGGCGCGCGACGCCTTCCGCAAGCAGCGAACCTGGCTGTCCAAGGTGAACGCCTTCCTCGCCGAGCATATAGCGGGCGTGGCCGTCGTCAAGCTCTTCGGCCGGGAGCGCGCGAGCGCCGCGGCCTTCGAGGGGCACGATAGGGAGCTAATGAAGGCCAACCTGGGCGAAATGTACGTGTTCGCCACCTTCCGGCCCCTGATAGAGTTTTTCTCGGCCACGAGCACGGCCATCATACTCTGGTACGGCGCCGGCCTCTTCGGGGGCAGCCTCATATCCCTAGGCACCCTCATAGCCTTCGTGAACCTCATACGCATGTTCTACTCTCCTTTGCAGGATATTTCCGAAAAATACACGATACTCCAAAGCGCCATGGCCGGCGGCGAGCGGGTATTCAAGCTCCTGGACGCCGACGAGCGTGTGCCCGACCGGCCCCTTAAGCGCCTGCCCGGCAAGGCCGAGGGACGGCTGGAATTCGACCGCGTATGGTTCGCCTATAAGGACGAGGAGTGGATACTCAAGGACATATCCTTTAGCGTGGCTCCCGGAGAGACCGTTGCCATAGTCGGCTACACGGGAGCGGGCAAGAGCACCATAGGCTCGCTCTTAGCCAGGCTCTGGGACGTGCAGAAGGGCGAAATACGGCTGGACGGCGTCCCAATCAAGGATCTGCCGCTTGAGCAGGTTCGCTCGTCCATCCGGCCGGTCATGCAGGACGTGTTCCTCTTCTCAGGCAGCGTGGCCGAGAACATAGACCTGGGCTTGGGCCTGCCGCCCGAGGCTATCGCCGACGCCGCCAAGGCCGTGCACGCCCATGAATTCATCGAGCGCCTACCGGGCGGCTACGGCGAAAGGCTGGGGGAAGGCGCCGCTACGCTTTCCTCGGGACAGCGCCAGCTTTTAAGCTTCGCGCGGGTAGTGGCCCACGAGCCTGCCATAGTCATGCTCGACGAGGCGACGAGTTCGGTGGACACCGAAACCGAGCGCCTCGTCCAGGAAGGCCTCTTGGAGCTCATGCGCGGCCGCACTACGATAGCGATCGCGCATCGGCTCTCGACCATTCGGCACGCGGACCGTATACTGGTGCTGTCGGAAGGGCGCTTGGCGGAGAGCGGGGACCATGAAAGCCTCGTAGCCAAGCGCGGTATATACTATAATCTTTACAGGCTGCAGTATGAAAATACCGGCGGCGAGCCTGCGTAAGCGCGCCGCGGCCTGCGCGCGGCGGCTTAGGCCGGTCGAGGGGTAACGCTATCCATGAATACAGACGCCGATTTTGAAATACTGGCCTTGGTCGACGACGAGATCGGGGCGGTCATACGGGACGCCGCGTCCTCGCTGCCCGGCTGCGCGCTCCGGATAGACTCGGGCGCGCAGTCGCTGAACGTGGCCTCGCTGAAGCGGCGGGCAGACCTCGTCCTCCTCGATCCCGAAGCCGTGCCGGTTAGCGCCGCGGACGGCATAACTTTGCTCAAGACCGCCTGCTCGTCCTGCGAGATCGTGCTCCTGCTCTCCGACCAGGACATAACCGTAGACGTGGAGCTCATGAAGATAGGCGCGTACGGCGCCCTCGGCAAGCCGCCCTCCGCCGAGGAACTGCGGAAGCTCATACGCGGCCTCATGGAGAAGAACGAGATAGAGCGCGAGAACCGCGCCCTCATCGAGGCGCTCGGGGAAAGCAGGGCGCAAACCATCATATCGCACAGCCCCGAGATGGAAAAAGTGCTGTCCATGGCCGCCAGGGCGGCGCGCAGCGATTCCACCGTGCTTATAAGCGGGGAGAGCGGCACCGGCAAAGAGCTCATAGCCCGGGCCATACACCTCCTCGGCCCGCGCAAAAACAAGTCCTTCGTGCCGGTCAACATAGCCGCCCTGCCGGAAAACCTTATCGAAAGCGAGCTGTTCGGCCACGTGAAGGGCTCGTTCACCGGAGCCATGAACGACCGCACCGGGCGCTTCGCCCTGGCCAACGGCGGTACCCTCTTCATCGACGAGATAGGGGAGGTGCCTCCCGGCATACAGGTAAAGCTCCTGCGGGTCATACAGTTCGGCAGCTACGAGCGGGTAGGGGAAAATTCTCCCCGCGAGGCAGACGTGCGCATCATAGCGGCTACCAACCGCGACCTTGAGAACGAGGTGCGCCTGGGCAGGTTCCGCGCCGACCTTTATTACCGCGTGAACGTGGTGCCGGTGTCCATACCGCCGCTCCGCGAGCACCGGAGCGACATTCCCTACCTCGTCGAGTATTTCCTGAAAAAATACGCCCTCAAGAACCGCAAGGAGCTCAAGGGCATTACCGGCGAGGCCATGGCGCGCGTCATGCGCTACACCTTCCAGGGCAACGTGCGGGAGCTCGAGAACGTCATAGAGCGGGGGGTCGTGCTCTGCCGCGGCGAATACCTTACCGAGAACGATATCTTCCTTCCCCTAGAGGAAGGAGAGATAGCGGTGGCGGCGAGCCCTGAAGGCGCTTACGACGAGGTCATGAGCGCTTTCGAGCGCAACTACCTCATGAAGGCGCTTGAGCGTTGCGACGGCAACAAGAGCGCGGCAGCGAGGGAGCTGGGCATAAACGAGCGCCGCCTGCGCTACAGGCTCAAAGTGCTGGGAATGGATAAATAAGGCCGGCTGACGGACCTTTGCCTAAGCCTTCGCCGTAAGCTAGGAGCGCTGGGCGGGCAGGGGCAGCGCAGTCGGCCTCTCGGTCGGACCCTTAGAACGAGTCGAGGAAGTCGCCGCGCAGGAGTTCCTCTATGGATACTTCGGCCGCGCCCGCGGCCTTGATGGAGTCGAAGGTTTGCAGATCGATATACTTTATGGCTAGGGGCCGCTCGACGGCCAGGCGAGTGACGCCGTCGCTCCATACGCTCTCGTTGGGCGAAAGCGTGGCGGGCTTGCCGTATTTGCCCGACAGGGCGGTATATACCGAATAATGGTCCATCTTGGACTCGTTGATGGCGAAGATCATCACGAACAGCCTGCCTTCATAGAACTGGAAGAAGGCCCTGCGCACGTAGGACAGCCCGCTCACTTCGATGATGCTCTCATTGGGGCGGGGCAGGAGGCTTACGTCCGGCTCTCCGCGGTAGAAATAGAGGCCGTCGGCCATGAGCGCCGCTTTAACCTCGTCTATGCCCATGCCCAGGCTTATGCCCCTGAATTCCCTGGGCACGCCCGGCCC
>JBGSKZ010000327.1:0-1912 GCA_041741035.1 Treponematales bacterium | reverse complement strand
TCGCCGTGCCCACCACGGCCGGCACAGGCTCAGAGACCACCATCGCGGCGGTCATAACTGATCCCGCTACGCACGAGAAATACGCTATCAACGACCCCAAGCTCATTCCGCCCTACGCGGTCCTGGACCCCGAGCTTACCGTGGGCCTGCCGCCCTCCATAAGCGCCACCACGGGCATGGACGCCCTTACGCACGCGGTGGAGGCTTATGTGGGGCGCAGCAATACGGCCTTGACCATAGAGATGGCCGAGAAGGCCACCGCGCTCATCTTCGCCAACGTGGAACGAGCCTATAAGGACGGCAAGGATATGGAGGCCCGGGAGAACATGCTCACGGCCGCCCATTACGCGGGCATAGCCTTTACCCGCGCCTACGTGGGCTACGTGCACGCCATAGCCCATAATATGGGCGGGCTCTACGGCGTGCCCCATGGCCTCGCCAACGCGGTAATCCTGCCCTACGTGCTGGACTTTTTCGTCCCTGCCGCCACGGAGGCCCTGGCCCGCCTTGCCGCTATCGCCGGGCTTACCAAGCCCGGCATGGAAAACATGGAGAAGGCTCTCGCCTTTATAGCCGAGATACGGGCCATGAACGCCCGCATGGGCATACCCTCCGTCATAGCCGGGCTAAAGGAAGAGGATATACCCCTCATCGTCAAGCGGGCGTTCAGGGAGGCCCATCCCCTCTATCCCGTGCCGCGCTTCATGGAGGCCGCGGACTGCGAGGCCATACTGCGCAAGCTCTTAGCCTGAGGACAACGCGTGGCGACGACTATAAACTCGGCCGCACACGGCCTCGTGGACCTGGCGCTCGCCTGTCCCGGCCTTCGCGTGGATATGCGCTACGCGGGCGAACGCAATTTTTTCAAGGCGCGGCTCTATGACGATGATCGCGCCTGGCTCTTGGAATCGAGCGCACGCAAGCTGGCGCTCGCGGCGGAAAACGCGGCCGGCCGCGGCTATACCCTCGTCGTGCTGGACGCCTACCGGCCGCTGTCGGTGCAGGATCTCATGTGGCGCATACTGCCCGACCCGGACTTCGTCGCGCCGTCCTCAAGGGGCTCCATCCATAACCGCGGCGCCGCGGTGGACGTGGCGCTCCTCTATCCGGACGGGCGCGAAGTGCCCATGCCCAGCGAGTTCGACGACTTTTCGGAGCGCGCCAGCCATCTTTATTGCGGCGCGGAGCCCGATCGCCTGCTCGCGCGGGATACCCTGCGCGCGTGCATGGAGGCCGCGGGCTTCAGCGCGTACGAGGCCGAGTGGTGGCACTACGTGGACCCCGATACCCGCGCCTATCCGCTCTTAGATATACCGTTGTCCGGCCTGCGGGCCGGAGAGGGAGCCGCGCTTGTATAAAACCGCAGTATTGGAATGCCGGGACGGGTATCTTTCCTCATGGTCGCTCTATGGCGGCGCCCTGCTTTGCGCCGCGCCCGAAGCCCGGGTCCTTTCCCTGCCCGGGGCGGGAAGTAGCGCGCCTGCGGCCTCCGGCGGCGCGGCAAATACGGCCGGCGCTGCCATTTGCGGTAGCGCGGTATCAAGCGTCAGCGAAGCTTACGCCGACAGCCCCGAGCTTGAAGCGGCCTTTCCTTTCAGCTCGGCCATAGCCTCCTGGGCGGCCGACACGCCTGAGGGTACCTATCTGGAAGTGCTGGTGCGGGCGCGCATGGAGGGCTCCTGGTCCTCCTGGTACAGCATGGGCCAGTGGGCGTCTGGCGACCAAAGCTTCAAGCGCCGGTCCGTGGTCGGCCAGGCCGATGCCTTTGGCCGGGTGGACACCGATACCTTGAACCTGGGAGCGCCAGCCGAGGCCCTGCAGGCCCGGGTGCGCTTGTTCAGCGCCGGCGGCCCTGCCGTTCCCGTCCTCAGCCGCCTGGTTCTGGCGTATTCGGAGCTTAAGCCGGCCCCGA
>JBGSKZ010000326.1:0-10656 GCA_041741035.1 Treponematales bacterium | reverse complement strand
CCAGGGAGCCGGCGAGCGCGGCCACCGAGCCGCCGCCGGGAGCGGGGCTATCGCTAGACACCTCGTCCACGAAAGCGCCTACCGTCATGGCCATGAGGGGAGAGGGCGCCTTCGCCGTATACTCGATGATCTTCTTATCCGGGTCGAAGGGCGAAACGGACGACAGGCCCATAGAATGCGCGGCGGCCTCTATGAGCTCCTTCTCGGGCGCGCCTTCGCCCTTGCCCATCTTCTTCATGAAGTGCCTGCCCGCCAGCGCTATGGGCTCGAGGGGCACGAGGCCCACGAGCTCCGAGCCGGTGACGAGGAGGCCGCGCTTCTCGGCTTCCTCCTTTACGGCTTCGTACACGGCATGCAGCGGCGTTTCCTTATAATTGGTAAGGTTTATGGATACCTGGGCGCAGCGGTAGCTGTCTATGTACCAGCCTATGGCCCGCACGTGCCTGAGCCTGCCGGGGAGCATGATATTCTTGCCGTCCGGCCCCTTGCTGATGTTGCCCGCCTCGTCGCGGGCGGCCCGGCCGCCTTCGCGCACGGATAGCGCCACTTCGTTGGCCAGCTTCTTATCGCGGGTATTGAGATTCACGTTATAGGCGATGAGGAAGTCGCGGGCCCCCACGACGGTGGCGCCCCAGGAGGGGACGAAGGCCTGCGGGCCGTAATCGGGCTTCCACTCGGGCTTCGCGAGCTTTTCGGGCAGCGCCTCGTACTCGCCCGAGCGTATATCGGCGAGGCTGCGACGCTCGGGGCGGCTGGCGGCGTACTCGTAGAGGTATACCGGCGCCCCGGTAGCTAAGGCTATGCGCCGGCCGGCTTCCTTGGCCAGGGCCACACACTCGTCCATGCTTATGCCGGCAACGGGCACGAAGGGGCATACGTCCAGGGCGCCCATGCGCGGGTGGGCGCCTTCGTGCCTGGCCATGTCGATGAGGCCCCTGGCGCAAGCGGCCGCGCTCACGGCCGCTTCCACGACCGGCTCGGGCTCGCCCACGAAGGTATACACGGTACGGTTGGTATCCGCGCCCGGATCGACATCGAGGAGGGTCACGCCGCTTACCGCGCGTATCGCCCCCGCTATGGCGTCTATGACCGCCCTATCGCGCCCCTCGCTGAAATTGGGCACGCACTCCACTAATTTTCGCTCCGCCATATAAACCTGCCTCTCCCCTTTTTTGCCCCGCGGCGCCCGAAAGCCCTGCGAAGCGCGGCCGAGTATAGCACGGCCCGGCGCGCAGCGTGAATGCCGCCCTTTCGCCGGCGGCGCATCTATGTTAGCATAAAGGGGAAGGAGCACGAAGCGGGATGGCGAAGCAAGGCCTGGCGGAGCAATTCGATCCGACGCGCAGGAAAACCGTGATTTACCTCTACAGCGTCCTCGTGGGCGTGCTTTCAGGCCTCATTATAGTGGCCTATAGGAAGGCCATACATGGGCTGGAAGCCTTGCGATCGCTCATAGCTCCTTTGGCCGCGTCCGGCATAGCGGGAGCGCTCGCCTGGCTTGGCCTGGCTTTGAGCCTTGGCCTCCTTACCGCGCTCATGGTAAAGCGCGCGCCCCTGATACGGGGCTCGGGCATTCCGCAGATAAAGGCCGGGCTCATGCGCCGCATAGGCATGGATTGGAAAAGGGAGCTGCCCTTCAAGTTCCTTGGCGGAAGCTTCGCCCTGGGCGCCGGGCTGTCCCTGGGACGCGAAGGCCCCTCCATACAGCTCGGGGCGCTTACGGGAGCGGCGTTGAGCGATCTGTCGGGCAGGCTCGAGCTCAAGCGCTACCTGGTAACCGCCGGGGCGGCCGCGGGCATAAGCGCCGCCTTTAACGCGCCGCTCGCCGGCGTCATCTTCTGCATAGAGGAACTGCACCGCAACGTGTCGACCATCATGCTTACCAGTTCCCTTCTTGCCAGCTTCGCGGCCAACGCGGTCATGTGGGCCTTTTTCGGGAGCGCTCCCGTATTCGGCCTGGCTCCCGCCGAGGTGCTGCCCTTTAGCCGGTATTTCACGACCATACTCATGGTGGGCATAGCCGCGGGACTCTTGGGCGGCGTATTCAACCGCGGGCTACTAGGCTTCCAGGCGGCTTATAAGCGCCTCGTGCCCAACGGCGCGGCCAGGCTCTTAAGCGCCTTCGGGATAGCGGCGGCCATAAGCATGCTCGCTCCCATGCTCGCGGGGGGCGGAGACGGCCTCATAGCCTCGCTCGTAGAACTCGAGCGCCCGCTCTGGCTGCTCTTGGCCCTGCTGGCGGGTAAACTCGCCTACACCTTGTTTTCCTACGCCTCGGGCGCGCCGGGCGGCATATTCCTGCCCATGCTCGCCCTGGGCGGCACGCTCGGCGCCTTGGCGCAGGCATCGATTACGGGCATGGGCCTGAATGAAGGCTATCTGCAGAATTACATGCTCTTAGGCATGGTAGGATTCTTCACCGCGGTCGTGCGCGCGCCCATCACCGCGGCGGTACTGATAACGGAGATGGCGGGCAGCTTTGCCCACTTCCCCGCCTTCATTTTCGTGTCGCTCGTGGCGGCCCTCGTGTCGGGCATAATCAAGACTAAGCCCATTTACGACTCGCTCCTAGCGCAGCTCGCGCCCGAGCACCCGAGCGCCACGCTCAGCCACCCGATTATACTCCACATTCCGGTGCAGGAAGGGTCTATACTGGACAGCTGCCCCGGCACGCAGAAACTCCTGCCGGAGGGCTGCATACTCGCGGGCGTGGAGCACGGGGAGCGCGAGCTTTTCCCCGCGAAGGACCTGGACATACAGCCGGGGGACGTGCTGCGCATCGTAGTCGAGAGCGACAAGGCATATAAGCTGAAAGAACGGCTGCTCCGCTTGGCCGAGGCGGCTGAAGAGCATGATGGATGCGATATCGAGAAAGGGGCAGAGCATGAGCATTGAGGAAACCTTCGCCACGGCGCTGGAGTACGAGACGAGGATACGCGACCAGTACCTCGAGGCGGCGCGTAGCGCATTGATACCGGAGGCCAAGGCGTTTTACGAGATCCTCGGGCGCGACGAGGATTCCCACGTGGCCTATATCAAGCACAAACTCGATCAGTGGCGAGGCGCGGGCTCCATAGATGCCTCCGGCCTTTCGAGCCTACTGCCGCCGGCCGCGGATTTGAGCGCGGCCATAGCCAAGGCCCAGGCAGGCTTTTCCGCCATACCGGAGGGCGGCCAGCTCGCCGCGCTGCAAAACGCGCTGCGGGCTGAAGAAGAAACGAGCGCGTTTTACCGCTCCATGGTGGGCACCCTGCCCGACGGCGCGCGGCAGGTTTTCGCCCGGCTGCTCGAGATTGAGGACGGCCATAGCGCCATCGTACGCGCCGAGCTCGACCTCGTAAGCAGGACCGGCCACTGGTTCGACGTACGCGAATTCGACATGGAAGAATAGACCGGATTAGTCGCAGATCGGGAAGCCAGAGCAGGCAAAAAGGAGAATCTACCGTGGATACAGCCAATACCAGCGCTCCGCGCATAGTGAGGAAGAGGAACATACTGCTTTACGGCCTTGGGGACATATACGGCGGAGGCGCCTTCCTGGTCATAGGAACGCTCTTCATGTTCTACATGACCGAGGTGGTGGGGCTGTCGCCCCTGCTCGCGGGCTTCGTCTTTAGCCTTGGCAAGATATGGGACGCGGTATCCGACCCGCTCATGGGCTACCTGTCCGACCGCACCAAATCCCGCTTCGGCCGCAGGCGCGTGTATTTTCTGGCGGGCATAGCGCCAATAGCGCTATCCTTTATCCTGCTCTGGCTGCCGGTAAAGCTGGAGAGCCAGGGGGCCCTCTTCGCCTATTACAGCCTATCCTACATAGTCTTCGCCACGGTTATTACCATGGTAATGATACCCTACTCCGCCCTGGCGGCGGAAATGTCCGGCGACTACAAGGTTCGTAACAGCCTTTCGGGTTCCCGACTCTTCTTCTCGGGCTTCTCGAGCCTCATAGCGGCCACGGTGCCCAAGATCATCATAGACCTTGCCGCGGGCGGCCAGCGCCAGGGCTATATGCTTATGTCGATAATCTTCGGCCTTTTCTTCGCCCTGCCCTGGATCTTCGTGTACTTCGGCACCTGGGAAAGCGTAAAGGGTTCCGTGGACAGGAAGGAGAATTTCGTAAAGGAGTTCCTGACCATATTCCGCAACCGCTCCTTCCGCGTGCACATACTCATGTACATCTTCGCCTACTCGGCAATGGACGTGCTCATGGCACTGTTCACCTACTACCTCACTTACTCGCTCAGGCGGCCCGAGCTCTACTCCATAGCCATGGGCAGCCTCATGGTCGTCCAGCTTATGGCCATTCAGGTATACGTTGCCGTGGCCAACCGGCTCGGCAAGCGTACGGCCTATATCATAGGCCTGTCCATTTGGGCCCTAGGCATGGTGGGCACGCTCCTCCTATCGCCTTCCGTCTCGGTCGTCCTCGTCGCCCTTATCTGCGCGGTCATTGGCATGGGTACCTCTGCGGGCGTGCTTATTCCTTACACGATACTGCCCAACGTCATAGACGTGGACGAGCTCATGACGGGCGAGCAGCGCTCGGGCATATACTCGGGAGCCATGACCCTTACGCGCAAGATGGTGCAGGGCGTGGTGGCCATGCCCCTTATCGGCCTCGTGCTGCAGGGCATACGTTTCGTGCCCAATACCGTGCAGAGCCCCGAAACCCTTACTAAATTCTTTGCGTTCTTCATAGGCGGCCCGTTTATATTCATCCTGGCGGGCATAGCGGCGGCCACGCGCTTCAAGCTGAGCCCCAGGGCCAGCGAAATCCTTGCGGCGGAACTCGTGCGGCTGCGCGCCGGCGGCGGCAAGGCCGACGCGAGCGCCGAGACTATAGCCGTATGCGAGGAAGTGTCGGGCAAGCCCTACGCCCAGTGTTGGGCGAGGGACTAAGGCAAAAAGGAATAGCCTCGCGCCAGGAGGGCCGGCCTGCAGGGGCGGCGCGGCGCGAGGCCTTGATTATTCCAAGGCCAGGCGCTTAGCTCGCCGCTTCTCCTGCCCCTTGGCCAGGAGTACCGCCAGCTCGAAGAGCAGCATCATGGGGAGGGCCAGAAGCAGCTGGGATACCACGTCAGGCGGCGTGATCACCGCCGCCACGATGAATATGAGGAGTATGGAAATCCCCCGCGCCCGCGCCATGCCGGTGCCCGTTACTATGCCCAAGCCCGCGAGCAGCGAGCTGAGCACCGGCAGCTCGAAAGCCAGGCCGAAGCTGAACACCATCGTCGTCACGAAGCTCAGGTATTCGCTAAAGCTGAACAAGGCGCGCACCGCGTCGTTCTGGTACTGCAGGAAGAAGCGCAGGCTGAAGGGTATGATAACGAAAAAGGCGAACGACGCGCCGCCAGAGAAAAAAATCAGCCCGAAGAGCAGACTCCAGAGCAGGCTTCGGCGCTCGCGCTTTTCCAGCCCCGGGCGCACGAAGAGCCAGAGTTGAAAGACGATGATGGGCGACGCGAGGGCGAGCCCCGCTATGAGGGCTATGCGCACGTAGCCCATGAAGAGCTCGGGCGGGGACAGGTATACGAAATCCAGCTTGCCCGCCGGGGCCATAAGATAGCGGGCCGCGGGCTCCACGAAGCCGAAGGCGGCGACGCTGCCCGCTATCAGCGCCACGACGCATACGAGGAGGCGCCGCCTCAGCTCGATGACATGGCCCCAGAAGGGAAGATTCTTATCACTCACGCTAGGACTTCTTGGAGCCGCTTGATTCCTTGCTGTCGGTTTTTTTCGCGCTCTCTATCTTGGGGTCGTCATTGGCGCCCTGCACGGCCTCGTCGAGCTCCTCGGTCACCTTGCTCGAATGCTTCTTGAACTCCCGTATGGCGTTCCCTATGGCCTTGCCTATTTCAGGCAATTTCTTCGGCCCGAAAATCACCAGCGCTATGACGAGTATGAGGATGAGTTCCATGGGGCCTATTCTTCCGAACATGGCGATTCCTTTCTAGCTTAGCCGGATACGCTCCGGGCATGTATACACGATGGGCTGCCGGTCGCCTATGCGGCCAACCAGGCTTATACCCGTTTCCTGGGCGATTTCAAAGGCGGTCGTCGTGGGTATGCTCCTCGAAACGAGCACGGGCACCCCAGCGGCCGCCGCCTTCAGTATCATATCCGCGGCTATGCGCCCGCTTGTAAGCAGGCAGGCCGACGAAAAATCTACCCTATCCATAAACGCCTTGCCTAGGACCTTATCCACGGCGTTGTGCCTTCCCACGTCCTCGCGCACCACGAAGTAGCCGCAGGCCTCGGGGAGGCTCTCCATGGACCGCGCGGCGCCTGGCCCGCGCGGCGTCAAGGCGCCTTCTCCGAGAGCCAGGGCGGCGCAGTGCATGCCGCCGGTAGCGCGGTAGAGCTCCGCCGCCTGGAACATGGCCGCGGACCAGGCCTTCAGTTCGCTTAGGCTTACCGAGTAGCCTAAGGGCAGCCGATCTAGGCCGGTGCGCTCCCCCAGAGCCGCGCCTGAGCCGCAGCCGCTGGCTATGACCTGGCCTAAGCCGTAGCGGTCCTCCGATATCGCCCCCGGCGCCACCACGCTCATGACGCGCAAATCGGCGCAAGCGCCTATCGTGAGCACCCGTTCGGGATCGATGAGCATGCCCCGCGAAAAAAGGTGCCCTGCCGCCAGGTCGTCAAGATTGAGCGGCGTGCACATGAGCACGGCCACTTTAACCCCGTTGGCCATGAGCTCGACCGGCGTCTCCTGCGCCAAGGGTAATGACCGCTCGGCTGTATCGCCCATCAGGGGTTCTCCTTCTCTCCCACCGCGGTCCACTCCGCGAGGGCCTCGGCATGGACGGGCTTAAGGTGCTCGGAGGAATATAAGAATCGTTCACCGTTGGAAGCGCTTACGCACTTGATATCCGCGTACTCGGCGGCCGACAGGATTTGGCTTACGAGCCCGTCAAGCTCCGCCTGATCCATGAAAAAAGGCTGGAGGAGAAAGACCGCCAGCGGCGTGGGCCTGGGGTATATGCGGGATTCGTCCCTGACCGTGTCCGCGATAAGCCTCATGGGGTCGCGCTCGGCTATGCGAAACAGGTGCTTGGCATAGGCCGCGGTCATGGATAAGGCGCTGAAATAGTAGCCGTCGAGCCTGCCCCGCATGAATTTGATATCCTCGGGGGCGCTCTCGGCGAGTAAAGCTTCGGCTGGCAGAGCCCTGGCGTCGGGGCTTGCGGCCGCGCCGGGCAGGTCCGGCAGGTCCGGCGGCCCGTAGAGTTCGGAAGCCGGGCAGAGCCTTCCCTCGCCGGAGCTTTCCCTGATGCGTCCTACGAGCTGGTCGAGCTGGTTGTCCCGTTCAATCATCATGGCTCCAGGATAGCAGGTTTCTTCGGACTCGGCGAGAGCGGCCGGGGCAAGCCCGGCCGCTCGTTTTTTTGATGGGAGGGGCTTAGGCGGGAAGGAGGCCCTGGGCTTCCAGGCCGGCGGCTACCTCATCCATGCCCAAGGCCAAGAGCGTGGCCTTGGTGGGAGCGCCGGTTTTTTCGTCCCAGCCGAATTCCTTATACACCATGGTGAAGCCCAGCTCGATATCGCCCTTCTCCATCTGTATGGTTCCGGGGGTAAATTGGGGCTTGCCGGCGTCGGCCTTCGTTATCCACTCGTTCATGGCATCGTGCTCTTTGCGCATATTCACCGTTCCCATAGAGCGTACGGTAAGGGCGCGCAGGAGGGTAACCACGCGTTCGGCGTCCCTGTCCAGCTCGGCCTCGGTCTTCGCGTCGCCGGTGACCGTCGAATAGAACTGGGATTCAAGGGAGGTATCGCCGCGATAGTTCCGTTCCTTGAGGGGGCTCACTGCCATGGGCCACATCCAGTTGCAGAGGGTAAGCGAGTCGTGGAGCCGGCCGCGCACCATAGCCCATTTCACGAATTTAGCCTTGTACTGGTTCATGGGCTTGTAGTCTGAAGGCGCGTCCAAGGCGTCGGGGGAACCGAAGATTTCCCCGGCAATTTCCTTCTGTATGCCTATGGGCAGCTTGGAGCCTATGAAGTTCATGTGCGTATGGTTCTGCGAGTCGCGGTTGGTAAAGCTGGATATCAAGGCTCCTACCTGCGCGCCGGCCTCGTTGGAGTGGTGCACCGGATAGCCGCCGCGGGTCCAGAGCTTATTGTCCTTATCGTTCCAATACTCGTCGCCCAAGCCCCAGCGCTTGGCGAACCATGCGGAGCCGTCGGCGATATGCCATAATTCGCCCTGCTTGTTCGCCACCCTCGTATAGAAGTCGATGAGGAAGCGGGCGTCGCCCTTGAGGAGGAGATCCCAGGGTATGGAGGCGTACTCCTCGGCGGGCAGGACGCGCTTGAAGACGCCCTTCTCATAGAGCCACTTAACGTCGCGGCCTATCTGGCCGTAGTTGCACCATACGCCGAGGTCATCCACCAGGGTGGTGCCTATGCCGTTGCCGACGACGCTGGAATCTGCGCCGTTGCCGTCGAATTCCTTGATGCCGCCGCCCGCCGCCATAACGCCGCGGGGGCCGGACCAGCCAACGCAGGTATTGGACACGAAGGGATCCATGCCGTACTTCTCGAGCTGGGGCAGCTTGAGCTGCGCGTGGCAGCGTATGGGGCAATGGGCGCAGCCGCCCATGCGCACCGTGTATTTCTCCGCTCCGGCGCCTAAGTCGAAGACCGCCTTCATGGTACGCTTGCCCACGGATTGCATGTCGCGCGGATCGCACTCGCCGGTTTCCACGGGAGGATTGGCGGCGCCCCAATAGAGGCCGGGACGAGCGTTCCAGCGCGAGGAGCTGTTGTTATACTCGGCCCAGGGCAGCGGGGTCGTAGGCACGACCATCTGGTTGTTGGCGCCTATGATGCTCATCATGAACTTATCCAGTTCCATGAGCCTGGCGCGGTCGCCCGCTATCTTGACGGAACCCGTGCCCTTGACGGCTATGGCCTTCACGTTCTTGGAACCCATGACGCCGCCGTGGCCGCCGGCGGAATGGGAACTGCCGGTGCGGATGACGGAGAGATTGAGCTGATTCTCACCCGCCGGGCCGATGGCGGCAATCTGGGCTTCCTTGCCCATCTGGCTGCTGATCATGGCCATGGTATCGAAGATGCCCTTGCCCCATACCCAGCGCGCATCCTCAATCTTTACCTTGTCGTCCTCTATGCGTATCCAAACCGGCTTGGGGCTCTTGCCTTCGAGCACGATCATGTCGTAGCCGGCGTACTTCATCTCCACGGAAAAGTAGCCGCCCATGTGCGAGCTGCCCGCGCCGTGATGGCTGCTGGAAGGCAGGAGGCTCACTATCGTGGTCCTGCCGGAACAGGGGACGCCCGAGCCGCAGAGGGGGCCGGCCCCGAACACGAGCCTGTTGCCGGGGTCATAGGGGTGGGTGCCCGCCGGCACTTCGTCCCAGAGTATTTTGTAGCCTATGCCTTCGCCGCCTATATAGCCTTTATACTTGGCGGTATCGTCTATCCAGGTCTTCCCCGCGGTCAAGTCGATGCGGAGTATCTTGCCGGTGTATCCGTAGCTTGCGCTCATAGTTGCTAGTCCTCCCGCTTAGGCGCTTGCGCCGCTTACGGCCGTAGCGCCGCTGTTTGCATCGGTTCCGAAGAGCAGTGCTTCTGCTTCTTCCCAAGGATAGAAGGCAAGGGCGCCGGTAGGGCAGCTCTTCACGCAGTTCGGGTCGCCGTCGCAGAGGAAGCATTTGGTGGACTTCTCGGTTTCCGGATCCACGGTGACTATGCCCCAGGGGCAGGCGCGCTGGCAGGCGCCGCAGCCTATGCAACGCTTCTGATTGACCACGCGGGCGCCGGTCTTCTTATCCTCGCTGATCGCGCCGGTCGGGCATGCGTCGCCGCAGGCCGGGTGCGAGCACTGCCGGCAGGTCTCGCCCACGATATGAAAGTTGCCCTGCTGGCCGTCGGCCAGGGCGTACGACGCGCTGACGCCGGCCACGCCGTAATTGAGGTTCCGCGCTACCTTGACCCGGGAGATATAGGCCGACGCCTTGCCGTCGTTGCGCACGGTGCAAGCAGTCTCGCAACGCCTGCACCCCACGCACAGGTTGGCGTCGTGCACGATGGCGCCGGAGGACGTGCGCCAAGCCTTGAGCTTGCGGCCGTCGCGGGTATCTACGCTTATGCAGCCCAGTGCAGCCGCGGCGAAGGCGCCGGCGAGGCCTACGCCGGTAATCTTTAAAAAGTCGCGGCGTGATTGGGTTTTGGGACGGGATTGATCTTGAGCGGCATCGTTGGTGGTGCCCATCATCGTACCTCCTCGCGGAATAATTTCCGCAGGTATCGAATAGAAGGCACTCCTTTCCAATGCTCGAGCCGCGGCGCTAACCTGGCATGTGAGCGGGAGGCTGAGCCGGTTTCCCGGACAACCCTTGGCTCCGCGCCGCGGAGCCTGGACCGGCCTCCCTGGCCGCGCATCGACGATGCGGAGCGTTAGGCGGCTACGGTTCGGAGTAAGCTAAGCGATTTAATCATCGTTTTCTTATTCGGTCAAGTATTATCTATATATAAATTATTTTTCTTATATTTTGATTTCTGAATATGGGAGCACGCAAGGCCTGGGCTTATCGCGTGCCCCTGTTACCCTAGCTAGGCGCTCGCGCCCGGACGGCCGCAACCATGCGCGGGGCCCCTATCCGCGCAGGCGCTAGCGCTCGCGGGAGCCTG
>JBGSKZ010000325.1:0-2948 GCA_041741035.1 Treponematales bacterium | reverse complement strand
CCGATCTGGCGCCGCCAGCGGCAAGCCCGATGCCCCCAAAGGCCGGGGCGACGCCTCTAAGCCCCGCGGCGGCCCAGCCCGCGGCCGTTCCTGAGCGTCGCGGCCCACAATCAGGACACGCCGGATTAGTTCCCCGAAGCTTATTGCTGGGTCCTAAGCGCCTCATTCCCTAGCGTGGGTAGGCTCGTCGAGCCGCAAGGTAATGCGTCGTTTCTAGCCGAGCCATAAGCTTCGGGGAATAATATAACGTTCAGCTTTTCAAAACGTTGAAGCCGTGATAGGATTCCTTGCGCCCGCCGCATGCGCGGCCGCAAGGAGGCTCTACATGCTGGATTCCCGCGTCGAAAAGCTCGCGGATATTTTGGTAAACTACTCGGTAGGCGTTAAGCCGGGCGAAAACGTGCTCATACAGGATACCGGCTTCGAGCCGGCCTTCGACCGCGCCCTCATACGCGCCGTGCACAAGGCCGGCGGACGGGCCTTCCATACCCTGCGCGACAAGACCATAGACCGCGAACTCCTCATGGACGCGCCGCCGGAACAGGTGGAGCTTCAGGCGGAATTCGAGCAGGCGCGCATGGCTAAGATGCAGTGCTATATAGGCTATAGCGCCATACGCAATATGAACGCCATGGGCGACGTGCCCGGCGACAAGATGGACCTCTATAATAGGCACATATGGAAGAAAGTGCACATGGAGACGCGCCTGCCCGGCACGCGCTGGGTAGTGCTGCGCTATCCCACGGCGGCTATGGCCCAAATGGCTAGCATGAGCGAAGAGGCCTTCGAGCGCTTCTACTTTGACGTGTGTACCATGGACTATCGCCGCATGAGCCTGGCCATGGATCCCCTGGTAGAGTACCTGAAAAAGACCGACAAGGTGCGCATCATCGCCAAAGGCACCGACCTCTCCTTCTCCATCAAAGGCCTGCCTCCGATCAAGTGCGACGGCCAGATGAATATACCCGACGGCGAGGTGTACACGGCGCCGGTCCGCGAATCGGTAAACGGCGTAATCTCCTACAATACCCCGAGCGAGCACCAGGGCTTCACCTACGAGGGCATACGCTTCGAGTTCAAGGACGGCAAGATCGTCAAGGCGAGCGCGAACGATGACGAGCGCATAAACCGCGTGTTGGACACCGACGAAGGCGCGCGCTACGTGGGCGAGTTCGCCATAGGCGTCAACCCCTACATAACCCGCGCCATGAAAGAGACCCTCTTCGACGAGAAGATCGCCGGTTCCATCCACTTTACGCCGGGCAATTCCTATGACGACTGTTTCAACGGCAACCGCTCGGCCGTTCATTGGGACCTGGTGCTGATACAGACGCCCGAATTCGGCGGCGGCGAAATCTATTTCGACGGGAAGCTCGTGCGCAAGGACGGCCTTTTCGTTGCGCCGGAGCTTATGGGGCTCAATCCGGACCGGCTTATAGGCTGACGATAGCGATGCGCTTCATACCTTTATGAAGCCGAGCGCGCGCAGTTGTTGGGCGGCGCGCAGTGTATGAGGCTTGCCGGGGTCTATGATGGTCAAGGCATTCTGCATAGGCGCCGCGTGGCTTTGCCCCGCGGCGTCCTGCGCGCCTGGCCCCGTTTCCGGGGTCGCTTCCGGGCGGCCGCCTGCCGAGCGCTCATAGTTGAGCGCCAGCGCGCTTAAGGTATCGCTGTCCGAGAACGCGGCCGCGCCTTTGCCGTAAGGCAGGGCCAGGGCCAGGCCTTCCCGCAGGGCCAGCTCCTCGGCCATGGCGCGGAGCGCTAGGTATACGCCCATGAGCTCCCTGCTGCCCAAGCTGAGCTCAAGGGCCTTGTCTAGCTGCATCTCCCGCCAGAGCAGGCTTTCCCTGGCCGGTAGCGTGAGCACTATGCCATAGGCTAAGAGGCCCGGCTTGCCGGCTTGCCCCAGGCTGAGCGCCCAAGCGTCTGCGCCATGGGCGGCGGCCGCGGCGGCCGCCGCCAGTCCTTCCCTTTTCTTCGCGTAGAGCTGACCAAGCACGGGTACGGTTAAAAAGGGCTTAAGCTCTGCCTCGCCGCCGACTTGGGCTTGGGCGTTTTTTGCCAGCAGGTCCCGCCATTTGGCGAGCGTGGCGTGCAGAGCCTTGCTGCCCACGCTTTGCCTGAAGGCTTTGCGGAGGAGCAGGGTAGGGTGCTTGGTGCCGAAGCGGATCCGGGCCGCCTTGATCAGCGCGGCGAAATTCTCGTCCGGCTGGGTAAGCGCCGCGGCGAGCCGCTCATCGCGGAGTATCGCCTCCTCGAGGGCGTCAAGGAGGTCGAGGGCTATGCTGGCTTGCCTGACCCCGAGGAAGAACGGCGCGTAGTCGCGCTTGAGCCGCTCTGCCAAGGACGGTATGCGGCCGGACTCATCCTGCGCGCCGGACAGCAGGGCGGCCTCGATAAGAAGGAGCGCCGTTTCCTCGCTCGGTTCCAACGTCAAGGCAGCGCCCAGGCAGGCCAAGGCGAAGCGGCGGGGATCGCGGGCAGCCGCGGGTATATCGAGCGAGGCTTGGAACAGGGATTCAAGGAGGGCTATCCTGGCTTCCAGGGAGGGAAGGTCCCGCTTTCCTTCCGCTCCGAGCGCCAGCGCCGCCTCCAGGCTATCCTTGAGCTTTTTTTGTTCCTGCCCGAGCAGCGCGAAGAGCAGCCCCGCCTCGGGGTCGCCCTGGCCCCGGGCCATGCTGTCTATGATCGCCTCGAATCTCCCTATGCCGGGGCCGAGAGCCGCGCGCAGAGCGTCGGCATGCGCCGGGCGCAATCCCGCGCAATCCAGCGTGGCCGGCAATTCCACGGATAGGCGGCTTAGGGCTTGGCCCTCCCGCGTCAAGACGGCGAGCAGGCGGGCCGGCTCGGGGAAAAAAGCGCCGGCGGGGCTTATCGGCTGCCGCGCGGGATAGCCGGGGTAGAGACCCCCGGCCTGCCTAAGCTCTTCAAGGAAAACCGCCCGCGCC
>JBGSKZ010000324.1:0-2993 GCA_041741035.1 Treponematales bacterium | reverse complement strand
GCCCACCGCCGCGCCGAAGATAAAAAGCCGCCCCCCCGCCAAAGCGCCGAGCAGGGTGGCCGCTATGCGGCCCTTATACGGCTCCAGGCGCCCTAAGCGCGCGCGTAGCTCTTTGGTCATCGGCGCGGGGCATGCATAGCTATCCGCGCCGCGCTCAGCACGCAAATGACGACGCATACGCAGAGAAAGGCTACCCACGCGGGCAGGAAGCTCGAGCCGGGCATGGCCTCGGCGAGTATGGCTATGGCGAGGCCGGCAGGGCCGAGAGCCACGCTGAACGCGGGTAGAGCGAGCGCGGCCATGGCGGGGGCCCAGAATAGGGTCGAGCCCAGGCCGGGCAGCTCTCTAGGCTTGAAACGCATCCCCATCGCCGCGCCTATGAGCACCAGCATCACGGTGACGAAAGGATAGGAGAGGCGCACGGCCACCGCTTCCAGGAACGCGGGCCTGTCCAGGCCCAAGCGCTCGGCGTCGTCGAGGCCGCCCATCAGGGTAAACAGGGACAATTCGGAGGGTTCCGCGGACAGCTCAAGATAGCGGCGGGTCTCGGCCTCGCTGAAGGGAGCGTCCACGACAGGCGGCGACGACGCGCCTAAGCCGCGAACGGCCAGGGCTTCCCATACCCGGGAGGGATTATCCTTGTCGACGGCGCGCAGGTACAGCGCGTCGTCCTTTATGCGGCCAAAGGCGGCGCGCAGCTCCATCGCCTCGCCGCTATAAACCAGGTCCCGCAGATATACGCCGGAAGGCGAGGCTACCGCCTCCTTCGCTACGAGGCTCTGCGCGCCGGCGCCCTTCCCTTTGGATAGCGCGAGCGGGCGGGCATTGGCCTGGCTGAAAGCCCGCTGCTCCTCGTCTATGAAAAAGGCCACGGACGCGAGCCCCTGCGCGCTTTTCTCCCGATAATTAGCCACGTCGGCATCGTCGGGCCGCATTTCCGCCAGCGCCGTGTAGAGACGATAGGCTTCAAGGTACTCATTCGCGGAGAAGAGCCGGTATCCTTCGAGCTTACGCCCGTAGAACGCGGCCTCCTCTACTTCCTGCGCGCTCGGCGCCAGGCTCCGCATGAGGGTCCAGGTGTCGTCCACGAGCTTCGCCACTTCCCTCCTGCCCGGATAGAGGGCGAGCGAGCGCTTTGCCAGGTAGTGCGCATCGAAGAAACGCCCCTCATCGCGCGCGCTGAGCGCCTCAAGATAAAAGCGGTTCGCTTCAAACCAGCTTGGCTCCTCGGACGCGGCCGGTTTTTCACGCGGCGCGGCCGCAGCCTGATCGCCGGCGCGTATAAGCGCTTCCTGTAGGCGGTCATTGAGGTCTATGAAGCGCCGCTCCGTGCGGTCTATAGCCTTACAGCGCTGGATATGCTCCTCTGCGGCGGCGTAGTCCCCGTCCTCATAGGCCTCTTTGGCCAGGCTCAGGCTGCGGTTAAAGTCCGCGCTGGCGTTTTCATACCAGTGAGCCCGCGCGTCCGCGAAGGGAACGGCCAGCAGGAAAAAGAGCGATAGGGCGGCGGCTACGACGAAGGCGGGCGTGAGGAGGGCGTAGGCCAGGTCGTGGAAGGAGCTCTCGCCCTCCGAACGCTCGGCGGCGAGCGCGGCCGCGACGAAAAGCAGCGCCGGCGCCCAGGCGGCGAGCCTGCCCAAAGCGCTGCTGAGTTCCCAGTTCAGCGCGAAGCCATACAGCACGCCGGCTTCCCTCAGGCTCAACACCGACCAGAAAAAGCTCGCGGCGAAGCCGAGCAGCATAAGCCCGAGGAAATAGCCGAAAAAAGGCGAACGTTTCTTAGGCATCGCGGGCTCCTCCATCGGTTTTCCCGGCCAGGAGGACATCGAGCGAAAGCAGGCCCAGGGCCGTCAGGCCGCAGAGTATGGCCAGGTAATAGCTGGGAGCGAGCTCCAAGCCAACGAAGGAGAAGAGGCCGTTCAAAGCGCCGCTTATATAGATCGACAGGAGATACCACATGCCCACCAAGGCGCCGGGGACCAGGAAAGCGCCCACTAAGGGCCTTTTGGCCGAAAGGCGGGTAAGGCCCCAGCACGAGCTGAGGGCCAGGGCGAGGCTGGCGACTCCCGCTATAGCCTCGGGCAGGGGCAAGGCATCCAGGCTCTGATACCAGCGCAGCACGTCGCCGAGCGCCGAGCTAAACGCCGGAAGGGTTTCCGCCCGCATAGGGAGCAGCCCAAAGCGGCTGAGCGCAAGGGGTCCTCCGAGCGTTGTCAGGCTGAGGACGAGGAGGCTTATATAGCCGAACAAGCGGTTTTTATAGACGCGGTTCAGGGTAAAGAAGCTGGTAAGCAACGCGAAGCTCGTAGGCAGCGCGGGCAGGGTCCACAGCGACCAGAGCGCCAGAGCGGCTAAGGGGTACTCCCAAGCGGCTTTAAAGCCCGTAGCGGCGACATAGATCGCCACGCCGGCCTCCGCGATGACAAGGGTAAAGAAAAAACGCAGTGCGGCCGAGGCCAAACGCTTCATGATGCTAAACTGTAGCATGGCTCCAACCCATTGACAAGCAAAGCCAAAAAGGAAAGCCACCATCAATGAACAACTTTTCCACAAGCTGGCGCGCAGAGGTCCTTGAAAGCGCCTCCCGTTGAGGGCGGTTCAGTTTAGTAAACTAAGAGCTACGCGGATAGAAATCTTATGATAGTTGCTTTTTACATATGCATTTAACCATATTCTTACATAAATTCGCAGCTTTTTGCTTAGGCTTGGCGCAGCCGCAAAGCCCGCTTGGCGAAGGAAGTTTTATGCACACAATGAATCAACAAGTTATCCACAGGTTTAATTGCTTAATAATAAACTCTATTTCTTTATTCGAGCAGGCAGTACGCGCCGCCTTTCGCGATGGCGGCCCGCAGCGATACCAAGCCTGAAGCGGCTTCCTCGCCGGCGCATACGCGCAAGGCTGCGCGCATGCGGGACATGGCCATATCCAGAGCGCGGCCGGCGGGCCAGTTCCTGCCCATGACCGCCGCAAGGGCCTCCCGCGGAACCGC
>JBGSKZ010000323.1:0-2196 GCA_041741035.1 Treponematales bacterium | reverse complement strand
GGCGGCGCCGGCTGCAGCGCCGGCCGTAGATCAAGCGCCGGCCGTAGCACAGTCGACGGCCGTATCACAGTCGACGGCCGTAGTGCAGTCGGCGGCGGCGCTTTCCCGCCTCGGCTATGCCCAGATAGACACGATATCGGTCGTGGAGCGAGCCCACCACCATGTGCTGTGGAGCCGAGCGGCTACTTATAGCCCCCCAATACTCGATGCGCTTCAGGGCGAGCCGCGCTTGGCTTTTGAATACTGGGCCCACGCGGCGGCTTACCTGCCCATGGAGGACTATCGCTATTGCCTGCCCCGCATGCGGCGCATAGCGGGCGAAGGGCACGAGTGGTTCCCCCATGACGCGCGCATGGTCGACTGGGTGCTCGAGCGGATCACGGCGGAAGGGCCGCTCCGCTCGCAGGACTTCGAGAGCGAGGGCGCCCGCGGGCCCTGGTGGGACTGGAAGCCGGCCAAAGCTGCTTTGGAATATCTTTTCCAATCCGGCCGCCTTATGGTGCGGGCCAGGCCCGGCTTCCAGAAGCTCTACGACCTCAGCGAGCGGGTGCTGCCCGCCGATATCGACGCGAGCTGCCCGGGCGACGAGGACATGGCCGATTGGTATGTGCGGCGCGCCGCCCTGGCCTTAGGCGCTTTCAGCGCGCGGGACCTGGCGTATAACCGTAAGGACGGCAAGAAGCTCTTGTCCGCGGCGCTCGCGCGCGCCTGCGAGGCAGGCTCGCTGCTGCCCGCCAGGATAGGGCCGGCGCGGGATGGGGAGGCGGCTAAGGATGGGCCCTATTGGGTGGATCCTTTCGCGCTAAGCGCGCTGGAGGGCTGGTCGCGGCGCGCCTACGGGGCCGACGGCCGGCCTGTCCCGGATGCCCGCGCTCGCGCCATACGCATACTGTCGCCCTTCGACAACTTCGTTATCGACCGTAAGCGCTCCCTGCGGCTGCTCGGGCTCGACTATACTCTCGAATGCTATGTGCCCGCGGCCAAGCGCCGCTTCGGCTATTTTTCCCTTCCGGTGTTTCTCTATGAAAGGCCCATAGGGCTCTTGGACTGCAAGGCTGACAGAAAGGCCGGGCGCCTTGCCATAAGGCGCTGCGAGCTCGGCTACGGCGCGGATACGCGGGCCGTAACGGGCCCCCGTTCCCTGCCGAAAGCCTACAAGGAGGCGTTTTTGGACGAGCTTAAGGCCTTCGCCGCGTTCAACGCGTGCGGAGAATGGGAGTGGCCGGCATGAAGGCCAGGAT
This sequence comes from Treponematales bacterium, assembly GCA_041741035.1. Lineage (GTDB taxonomy): Bacteria > Spirochaetota > Spirochaetia > Treponematales > UBA12059 > UBA5200. Next base: position 955 of record JBGSKZ010000323.1, on the reverse strand, counting down.
AGCCCTATCTTCGCTGCGCATAGCGGGACTCTATGCCCTTATTTCCATGCTGTGGATAGTCCTGTCCGATAGGGTCCTGGGCTGGATAGCGCGGGATTATTACCAGCTGGAACTGTTCCAGACTATAAAGGGCCTGTTCTTCGTCGCCGCCACCTCGCTCCTCCTGTACTTCTACGCCCGGAGGCAGATCAGCAGGCTGTTCTCCGTGCAGAGCGCCAAGGAGCTCGAGGCTATCGAAGCGCTCAGGGAAAAGGAGCTCCTGCTGCGCGAAATACACCATCGGGTAAAGAATAACCTGCAGATTATCGTGAGCCTGCTGTCGCTCAATGCCGAGAAAGACGGGCTCGAGGACCTGAAAAGCAAGATACGGTCGATGGCCCTGGTGCACGAGCTGCTCTACTCGTCGGAAGGCCTGTCGAGCCTGCGGGCGGACGAATTCGCGGCGCGCCTAGCGGCGCTGCTCAGCGAATCCTACGGCGAGTATGGGGTGGGCATAAGCGGAGAGGGCGATAACTTCTTTATTAAAGTGGAGAAAGCCGTGCCCATAGGCATATTCGTGAGCGAGGCCTGCGCGAACGCGGTCAAGCACGCCAGGCAATCGCCGGACGCGGCGCTCTCCATACGCATAAGCATGCGGCTGAAGGAAGGCTCCGCTCTGATCGAGGTGCGGGACGACGGCAAGGGCATGGGTTCGGGAGGGCAAGCCTTCCCCGGCATGGGTTCTACGCTCATGGCGGCAGTCGCCGAGCAGGCGGGAGGCACGCTCATGCGCCGCGACGAGGGCGGCGCGGTCGTGTGGTTCAGCTACCCCGCGGATTGAAGGCCTAAGCCCGCCTATCCCAACCCGCCACGATGGCGCTCGCGCGTTCCCGGGCCTTTTCGAGCGCGCTCTCCGAAGCCGGCGCGGGCGACGAAAGCAGGCCGTCCGCCAGCGAGGATAGCTCCGCCAGATCGG
>JBGSKZ010000322.1:0-1144 GCA_041741035.1 Treponematales bacterium | reverse complement strand
CCACCGCCTCTTCTGGATCCCCGAGGGGTTCGACGGGAGCGACGGCGCCTACGTGCGCGCACCGGCCGACGAGCTCGCTACCCCCCTAGGGCCGCTGCGGGTCGATAGCGAACTCGACGCTTACGTCGGGCGGCGCCTCGGGGCCTCGCCGGACCGCGCGGCCGATAATACGGTGGAAATTCAGCTGCCCATGCTTAAGGCGCGCTTTCCGCTGGCCGCGGCAGCCTGGTTCCGGGCTCCGAACGATAGGGACGCGGCCAGGCTCGGCGAAGCGCTCGCCGAGTACGCGAAGGAAAGCGGTAAGCGCTTATTCGTGCTCGGTTCCACCGACCTTACCCATTATGGGCCGAACTACGGCTGGAGTCCCGGAGGCGGCGGCACTTCCGGCAGGGCCTGGGCGGCTCAGGCGGACCAGGCCATCGTAGAGGCCTATGCCGGCTTAGACGCGGATAGCGCGCTGAGCCTGGCCGACGAGCGTGCGGCCTCCTGCTCCGTAGGGGCCGCCATAGCCGCGCTGTCCTACGCGAAGGCACTGGGCCGAAAATCGGGGAGGGTCCTAGAGCTCTGCTCGAGCGCGGACAGGCAGGCGGGTGAATCGTTCGTCGGCTACGCCGCCATAGCGTACTAGCTCCTGCGCCGACCTAGGTTCAGGGAGGCTACGACCGGCGGCTCCGCCTTGGCCCTAGAGTTCCGCCACCGCGGCCTTGAAGCTGCGGCCGCGGTCGAATTCGTTCTTGAACATACCGAAAGACGTGCAGCCCGGCGACAGCAGGACGATAGATCCGGGGGCGGCGAGCTCGGAGGCCTTGCGCACGGCGAGCCTGTAGTCGTCGTAGGGGCCTTCATACGCCACGCCGTCCTCGTCGAGCAGGGCTTTGAGCTTGTCCGTGCCCGTGCCCTTGAGCAGTACTATGCGCGCCGCCTTGCGATACGCTTTTCGCACCGGAGCGAAGTCGAGCATTTTGTCGGTGCCGCCGGTTATGAGCACAATGGGCTCTTCGAAGGCGTCCAAGGCCGCCGCTACCGCCTGCGGCACGGTGGCCGCCGAGTCGTTGCACCAACGCACGCCGTTTTTTTGCACGAAGAGCTCCAGGCGATGCTCCACGCCGGGGAAGCCGGCGAGGGCGCCAGGCAAGGCGGAAGG
>JBGSKZ010000321.1:0-3521 GCA_041741035.1 Treponematales bacterium | reverse complement strand
ACACCCTTCGGTCATCCCAGGAAAAGGGCGTAAGGCTTAAGCTGAATTTAGGCTGGGCCTTGTTGAGTTCCGCCTGGTACTGGAGGGCCGCTATGGCCGCCTGGGAGCGGGACACGAGGACACCCGTATCCTCGGCAAGGGCCAGCGCGGCTACGTCGGCCAGACTAAGGCCCTCCTGAGCGCCAGGGCTAGCCTGGCTTCCCGATTGGGCAAAGGCGCCGCCCGCGACCAAAGCCGCAAGGGCAAGGGCGCCGAGCGCGCGTATATGAATAGGCATCATGCCGCTACTTCCTTTCCGCGCTTTTTCGCGCCGCGATCGTATAGGAGGCCGTACAGGGAGGGTACCACCGTGACGGCGGTGACCGTCGAGAACACGAGGCCGAAGATGATGGTGCTGGCCATGGGGCTCCATACTACCGAATAGCCGCCAAGGCCTATGGCCGTAGGCAGAAGACCGCCTATGGTCGTGACGCTGGTGAGCAGTATGGGCCTAAGGCGCGTAGCGGCCCCTTCGCTTACCGCCTCGGCTATGCTCTTGCCTTCCTTGCGGGCCGTGTTAATAAAGTCGATAAGCACTATGGAATCGTTCACCGCTATGCCGGCCAGCGCCACCCCCGCGTAGAGCACCGTCGTGGAGAAGGGCGTGCCGGAGAGCACCAGGTAGAGCACCACGCCGGCGAAGGCCATGGGCACGGACAAGAGTATGAGGAGGGGCTGGGTATAACTCTTGAACTGGGCGCCGAGCACGGCATAGATCAGGAAGAGCCCCAGGAGGAATACGCGCAGTATCTGGATAAGCAGATCCTGCAATTCGGCGAACTCGCCGCCCACGATCAATTCCAGATCCGGATACAGAGGCTTTACCTCGCCCTCGAACCAATCCTTGATATCCTTGTTTATCGTAGGCACGCTGTCCTTGGTATAGGCTTCCGAGCTTACGCTGACTTCTCGCTTGCCGTCCACGCGCTTGATGGCGGCCAGGGCTGCGCCTTCCTGGATATCGGCTATGGCGGAGAAGGGCACGAGGCGGCCGTCCGGCGAGGGCAGCTTGAGCTCAAGCAGCCTGCCTATGGAATCGAGGCCGCCCGTGCCGCCGTAGCGCACGACTATGTCCAGTTCCTCGTTGGCCAGGAAAAGGCTGCCCGCCGGGTAGCCGTCGTAGGAGCCGCGTATGAAGGAGCCGACGCCCGCCACCGTGAGGCCGTAGGCGCTCGCGCGCTCCTCGTTGATAAGGACGCGGAGCTCGGGGGTACCCGTCTGCAGGCTGTCCTCAGTGTTGAAGAGCTCGGGGTAGCCGGCCAGGCGAGCCTTAAGCTGGCTAGCGCTCTGTATGAGCGCGTCGTAATCGTCGCCGCGTATGCGAAAGCCTATGGGCGGCGTAACGGGCGGGCCTGATTGGGCTTTACGGAATATCACCTTCTCGGGACCCGGTATGGAGGCGACCATGGTCTTGACCTCGTCCATGATCATCGTGATAGACCGGGTACGCCCCTCTTTAAGCTCGGCGAGGTCTACGACGATCTGCCCCACGTTGCCCGCGCTCGTGCCGCCTGAGCCGCCTGAGCGGAAGCCCACGCTGGAAATGACGTTTACTACCTCCCCCTGGCCCTTAAGCGGGAGTATACGCTCCTCGAACTGGGCGAGCACGGCTTCGGTCTTTGCCCTGTTGGCGCCCGTGGGTAGGTCAATGTCGATGTAGAAGAGGGTGAAATCCTCAGCGCTGAACAAATCCTGCCTGATAAAGGGTATGGTGCCGAAGATGCCGGCGGCCACGACGAAGAAACCCAGCACCACCGCGAGCCGCTTCTTATACAGCCTCTCTACGAAGCGCTTGAAGCCGGGCAGTATGCGCTCGAAAATATCCGGCTTGGTCTTGAGCTTATCGCCGCCCGGCCATTCTGCCATATGGGCCGGTATGAATATGATGGCTTCGAGCGTCGAGGCGATTAAGGCTATGGATACGACCAGCGGTATGACCCGCAGGAATTTTCCGATGGTGCCCGGCAGTATCATGAGGGGCAAAAAAGCCGCTACCGTGGTAAGACTGGAGGCCACGATGGGCCAGGCCACCTGGCTCGTGCCTTCTATGGCCGCCCGGTGTTTATCGTAGCCCAGGCCGCGCAGGCGGTAGCTGTTTTCCGTAATAACGATGGCGTGGTCGACGATGAGCCCGAGCACCAGCACCATGCCGAAGAGGGTGTTCGAGTTAAGGGTCTCGCCCAGGGCTTCGAGGATGAGGAAGGTTATGGCAAAGGTAACCGGTATGCCTAAGGCGGTCATGAGCGCGTTGCGTAAGCCCAGGAAGGCCAGCAGGATGACCGATAGGATAATGAGGCCCTGGATGGCGTTGCTTAAGAGCACGTCTATGCTGTCGCGTATCTGCACGGTGGAATCGTTTACCAGGCTTAAGGAGACGCCTTCGGGCAGCGTGGGCTCGTAGGCCGCCACCAATTCCTTGACCCGGTCTATGACGCCTATGGAGTCGCCGCGGGCCACCTTGCTTATGCGTATGACTATGCCGAGCTCGCCGTTAAAGCGGGCGGTCTCGCCCCGCTCGTCGAATTCCTCGTACACGGCGGCCACGTCGCCTACGCGCACCACGCCGCCTCGGGCGTCGGTGCGGCGCACGATGACGCGCTCGAACTCGCCCACACCGCGTAGCGAGCCTACCGTGCGCAACAGGTATTCGCGCGAGGGAGTCTCAAGGACGCCACCCGGCACGGTAACGTTCTTCTGCTGCACCGAGCGCAGGAGCTCGGTTATGGGTATGCCCAGGGCTTCGAGCCTCTCGCGGTCCGCGTCCACCACGATGCGCTTTTCCCGGTCGCCTACGAGGTCCGCCGAGGACACGTCCTTGACCGACAGTATGGCGTCCTGCAGGGAGCGGGCCGTGGCGTCGAGCTCTTCATAGCCGGCGCTGCCGGATACCACGAGCTCGATGACGGGCAGGAAGTCGTTGGAAGAGAAATCGCTCGCGAGAGCCTGGAGGCTGCCGTCCGGAAGGTTCACGCGGGCCAGGCGCGTACGCACGTCCTGGAAAAGCCGCTCGAACTCGTCGTTGGATATGCCGTCGTCGAATTCCACGCGCACGACGGAGAGGCCGTCGCTCGTTACGCTCTGTATCTGCTTGAGGCTGTTGATCCCCTGCATTTCGCGCTCGACCTTAACGGTGACCGACTGCTCGATGTCGCTCGCGGAGGCTCCCGGGAAGGGCACGATAACGTTCACCCAGAAAAACGGGACTTCCGAGAATTGCTCCTGGGGCATGCGGGCTATGCTGAAGCCCCCGAGCACCAGTATCGTGATGAGCACGATGGTAAGGAGTACGGTATTTTCCGTAGAGAATTTAGGAAGGTTCACGGCTGCCCCCTACTCCCAGCTCGCGCTGTCGCCCACGAGCGTGGAGGACAGGGGCGTGCCCGGCAGCAGGCGGGTAAGCGAGCTTATGACCAGGGCTTCGCCCTCGGCCAGGCCGCTCAGCACTTCCGCGCGCACGCCCGAGCGCCTGCCCAGCGTAACCT
>JBGSKZ010000320.1:0-3342 GCA_041741035.1 Treponematales bacterium | reverse complement strand
CCCCATGGGCGCGCTCCAATCCATGAGCGTAGGCCTGGACCTGATCGGCGTAAATTTCTGACGGGGAGGCAGGCGGTGAAAGCACGGGTCCTGATAATAGAGGACGAGCCCGACCTGGCCCGGCTGGTCGGCATGTACCTTGAAAAGGACGGCCTAGAAGCCGCCATCGCCCCCTCCGCCGAAGCCGCCCGGGAACTTCTTTCCGACGAGGCCTTCGACCTGTTGCTGCTGGATATCAACCTTCCGGGAATGGACGGTTTCGAGTTCCTACAGGCATTTCGGCGAACCAGCGACCTGCCGGTGATCGTGGTAAGCGCGAGGGAAAGCGATGAGGACATCGTGCTGGGCCTAGGGATTGGCGCCGACGAATTCATCGTAAAACCGGTGCCGCCGAGGGTGCTCGTGGCACACGTGCGCGCGCTACTCCGGCGGGTTCGCCAGATCGCGCCGGAAAAAGCTCTGATCAGCTTCGGCCCGTTTACCCTCGATCCGGAAGCCTATCTCCTGCGACGGGAAAATGAGCGTATTCCTCTTTCAGGCAAAGAATTCGATATTTTGCTCTTCCTGGCCCGGAACGTCGGCAAGGCTTACAGCCCTAAGGAAATCTATGAGGCGGTCTGGGGACAGAGCTTCGGCGATTTAAGTATCGTCGGGGTGTACATCCAGCGCCTGCGCAAGAAGATCGAGGCCGATCCGGCAGCCCCGCTTTACCTGGAAACCATCCAAGGCAAGGGTTACCTATTCAGCACGCACAACCGGAGCGAACCATGAGCCTGCGAACGCGATTTATCTTCCTGAACCTCGGCATCACCCTGCTGCCGATTATCTTGATGGGATTCATTCTGTCGCTTGAGCAAAAAATATTCAGCGGCTTTCCCGACCCCCTGTACGATTTCCGATACCGTTCCGCCGCCCTGCTAGCAAAGCAACTGAAAGATGCCCTGAATCGGGGTGAGATCGCGAAGCTGGAAGCCATAGTCGCGCCGGCATCCTTAGTGCTTACGGACGAGGCAGGATCTATCGTGCATGTAAGCCCGTCTTTGCCTATCGGGAATCAGGATGACTTAGCCGCCTATGTGAAGGATATGGCTGGTATCGATATGCAAGCCATAAACCTGCGCGCCGGGGATCGGGCTTGGAAGGCATGGCTGTTCACGGTTCCTTTGGATAAGGAAGGGCTTCCTACGAATTATCTGCCGCTTATTCCTGCCCTGCCCTTAGGCCTTATCCTGCTTTTTACCATGCTGATGTCCTTGCTGATCCTTAGGAGCATCAACCGCGCCATTACCGGGCTTGACCGGGCGACCCGCGAAATCGCCGAAGGCAATCTGGACTTTGTGCTGCCCATCAAAGGGAATGATGCCCTGGCTTCACTAGCCCATTCCATGGAAACCATGCGCCTGCGCCTCAAGGAGGAGTATTCGCGGCGCGATAGGTTCATCATGGCGGTATCGCACGATTTGAAAACCCCGCTGGCGGTGATATCCGGCTATCTGGACGCCATTGAGGACGGATTCGCCGATACTAAGGCAAAGCGGACGGAGTATCTGGCTATCATGCGAAACAAAGTGGACGTACTTTCGCACCGGATCGCCCACCTGATAGAGGTCGCCAAGATGACTACGATGGAATGGCGGCAGACCCTCGTCGATACCGACTTGAAGGCATGGTTCGACGAAACGATGCGACTGATCGGCGATGATCTATCCTTTGACAAGCACCCGCTAGAATTGAAGAACGAAATGGAAACCGGGGCCACGGTACGGATGAACCGCGATATGGCACGCCGGATACTGGAGAATCTACTCGACAACGCAAAGAACTATTCGCCCGCCGGAAGCGTTATAGCCGTGCGGCTATGGAACCGCCCGCAAGCGGCCTACATTACGGTCAGCAATCATGGATCCGGCATAGCGCCGGAAGAGACGAGGCTGGTTTTTGAGCCGTTTTTCCGGGGCGACCATGGACGCAATGAGGGCGGCTTCGGCCTGGGCTTAGCCTCGGTTAAATCGATAGTCGAGATGCATGGCTGGCAAATCAACGTGGATTCTATTCCCGGTGCGAGCACCGATTTTACCTTAATGATTCCTTTATAACTGGCTCGGCGAGCCGCCCGCGGCCGCCGCGCTCATTTATACGTTGAATTTAAAGAACATCACGTCCCCGTCCTGCACGACGTATTCCTTGCCTTCCATGCGTATCTTACCGGCGGATTTGAGGGCCTGCTCCGAGCCGTACTGGTCGATATCGGCATAGGAATACACGTCGGCCTTGATGAAGCCCTTCTCGAAGTCGGTATGGATGACGCCCGCCGCCTGGGGGGCCTTGTCCCCTGAGCGTATGGTCCAGGCGCGGCACTCGTCCTTGCCCGAGGTGAAGAAGGTGCGAAGGCCCAGGAGGCGGTAGGCCGCGTGGATGAGGGCGGATAGGCCGGACTCCTTAAGGCCGAGCTCGGACAGGAACTCCTGCTTGTCTGCCTCGTTCTCCATCTCGGCCAGCTCGGCCTCGAATTTGCCGCAGATGACCACGGCCTCGGAGCCCTCGGCGGCGGCGCGGGCCTTTACCAGCTCCACATAGGCGTTGCCCGCCTTTACGCCGGCCTCGTCGGTATTGCACACGTAGAGCTGGGGCTTCATCGTCAAGAGGAACCAGGAGCGGGCCTCGGCAAGCTCCTCGTCGCTCAGCGCCACTGACCGGGCCGGCCGGCCTTCCTGCAGGGCCGGCCTCACCTTGTTGATAGCGTTGACCTCGTGCTCCGCGGCCTTCTTCTGCTCGCCGCCGAGCTGGCGGAAGGATTTCACCGCTTTTTCCAGGCGTTTGTCCACCGTTTCCAGGTCCGCCAGCGCCAGCTCCGTGGCTATGATGTCGATATCGTTGATGGGGTCGACGCGGTTGTTCACGTGGATGATGTCCGGATCGTCGAAGCAGCGCACCACCTGCGCCACGATGCCTGTCTCGCGTATGTGGGCCAGGAATTTGTTGCCCAGGCCCTCGCCCTTGCTGGCCCCCGCCACGAGGCCCGCTATGTCCACGAACTCCACCACCGCAGGCACACGCTTGAGCGGCTCGAAGAGCTGCACGAGGCGGTCCAGCCGTGGATCGGGCACCGGCACTATGCCCGTGTTGGGCTCTATGGTACAGAAGGGATAATTGGCCGCTTCGGCCTTGGCGCTGGAGAGCGCGGAGAATATGGTTGATTTACCTACGTTGGGCAGGCCTACGATGCCGCAGTTAAGAGCCATGGGCTTCCTCGTTACTATGGAATGGAGTCTAGCCCACAGACTAGCGCGAAAAGCCGTAGGCGCGCAAGGCGAGGCCTCGGCTTAGGGAGTAGAGCCCCAT
>JBGSKZ010000319.1:0-4007 GCA_041741035.1 Treponematales bacterium | reverse complement strand
AGGGCCAGGAGCCAGGCCGCTTCCTCGCCGCCTTCGGCCATGCCGCCCGCCAAGGCGCGCAGCGCGAGCCTCTTCTCGACGCTGTCGCCGTCCACGCGGCGCAGCCAGTCCCAGCCTATGCCGGCGCCGAACAGGCCTCGGCCGTAGAAGCCCAGGTCGAGGCTCTGGCTGTAGCCGGTATTCTTGGCAAGGCCCCCATCGCCGGCGGGCAGGGCAAGCGCGGCGTCGTCCTTCCTGAAGGACGAGCTTATCCAGAAGCCCCGTTCTCCGCCGAAGGCGCCTTCGCTGCGTAGGCCGAATTCAAAGCGGCCGGTATCCATGAAGGCTATATCGTCGGCCCCGGGGTCCAGCCCGAAGGGACTATAGAGCCGCAGCGCCAAGGCGCCGCTGGGCTCGTGCAGGAAGGCCCAGCGCAGGTTTTGGGACCGTTTGGCGCGGGCTATGGCCGGGTCGCGAATTTCCCTGTCCACGGCTGCCTTCGTGCTTTTGAGGTAGCGTTCCGTGCGGTCTATGCGTTTGCGCGTAAGGTCGAGGCGCACGCGCACCAGTTCCTTGGATTTGGGCACGAGCGGCTCTACGCGGGAAAGGGTCAGGCGGGAATCGGCGAGTGCCCGCAGGCGGGAAGCCAGTTCGTCGCTGAAAGCCATGAGTTCCGCCTTGGGCCTGCCCTCCACGTCAGCGGCGCGCGCGGCTATGCCCTCGGCCCAGTCTTCCGTGTCGGCCACTTCGGCGTCCAGCTCGCTCAGGGCGGAAAGCGCGGAGCTTAAGGTCTCATCCTCGGCCAGCCCGAGCTCGGCGGCGCGTATGCGGTCGTAGCCCGATACCGCGCTGGCGCGGATGGCCTCAAGCACTTCCCGTAGCTCGGGAGCCTTTTTTTTAGTCTGCGACGAGAATATGGCCGCGTCGCCTATGGAGGATAAGAGGGCTATGCCCGACTCGGCGGCGTCGCGGGCTTGCCAGTAGAGGCTCATGGCCCGGCCCAGCTGGACTTCGGTCTCCGCGCTACGCGCCGCCAGCGCGCTTTTTTCGGCCTCAAGGAAACGGCCCTCGGCCTCGTCGAGCAGATTGCTCACCGTGGACAGGTAGCTGCCGTTCTGCAGTATGCGTAGCGACTCGTCGTCGACGGTCAGCTTCACGCGCACGGTCCAGCCGCGCAGGCCCTGCTCGGCTGAGAGCTTTTCCCAGGCCATGCCCAGCGGCGGATTTTTCATGAAAAGTTCGGCGTAGAGGCGATCCTTGCGCAAAGACTCCATGATTACGCCTATAGCCGCGCTCAGCGCGTCGTTCTGGGCCTGCGCCTCGCTATCGCCACGGCCTAGGGCTTCGGCTACGTAATTTGGCCCTTCTACGCTGAAGCGAGCGCCGTCGGGCAGGGCGAAGGCGGGCTTCGCCGCGCAGAGGGCGGCGAGGCAGAGTAGCGCGGTCGCAAAGCTTCTTCTCGGCACGGGCAGGCTCCTTGGCGTAGCTCTAGGAAATATCTTAATTCTGGCCACGGCGCGCTTCTTCGTCAAGCGAGGGCAAGGACGCGAGGTAGTCGGCGAAGCTGGGCGGCGCGAGTTTTTTCCTCGACAGCGCGCGGTAGCCTTTTGCCGACGATAAGGCGCGCGCCACGAGATCTTTTAGGCTGCCCTGCGCCTTTTCCTCAAGCAGGCGCCCATACAGGGCGGGGTCGTCTTCGTAGAGCCGGAAGAGATCCAGGTAAGCGTTGTTTATGCCGCCCATATCGAAGGAGCGGTATGCCTCGGCGTTAAAGCCTTCCGCCAGTTCATGGTAAAGCGAAGCCCGCTCGGCGATGACGAGGGCCTTCTCCCGCAGCTTTTCTTCCGTATTTAAGTCCGCGTTGCCGTATACGCTTTCTAGGAGCCCCGCCGTCTCTTTGAGAAAGCCGGCAAAGCGCGTCGCGTCCTCGCGGCGAAGCGCGGCAGCCTGCGCGGGAGCCGAGTTTTCGCCGTAGCGGGACGCCAGGTAAAGCTCCGCTCCTTTTTTGCCTACGAAGCCGGCGAATTCCTCGTTGAACTGGTCCTGGCCGTTGAGAAAGATCGTAGCGTGCGTCGATTCATGCAGTATGAGCTCGGCGAGGAGGTAGGCGTCCCAGTCGCGCATAAAGGAGTACACGGGGTCGCGGGCCATGCCCAAGGAGCTGAAAGCGTCCACGGGGCGCATGATGACGTCAAGGCCTTCCGACTTCAGCCTAGCCGCTTCCTTCAACGCGTCCTCGCGCTCGTAGTAGCCCTTGTAGGGAAGCTTGCCCAGGAAGGGGTACGACCAGTAATGGCGCTCGAACGAGTCCCGCGCGCAGGCCGATAGCACGTCCGCCACGTAGCCCTTGGGGCATTCTAGGTACGAGCCGTAGTTCTTCGTGGGCTTTAGGCCCAGTTCCGCTGCGCCGAAGGCATGTATATCTTCCACTAAGGCGATGAAGCGCAGGAGTTCCGGCGGGCTCGCGGGGTCGCGGGCCAGAGAAGCCAGGGGGCGGGCGGACAGCCGCTCGCCTACGAAGGCCGCGCCCTGCTTGGCGTACCAGCAGGACGAGAGCAGCGAACTCGCGGCCCATAGCAGGGCCCAGCCCCAGGTTTTTTTGGCCATGGCCCACTATACCACGAGGCGTCCGGAGCTATGCAACGGGCGGCGGGCTTGCGCATGCGCTCGCTTATTCCCTACTATCGGCTTATGACTAGCTCCAAGCTGCGCAGGGAGCGCCTGCCGCTGCTCCACGACAACCATAACCACCTGTCCCTATATGCCGCGCTGGCGAGCTGCCCTGACCTGGCCGGCATGGACGCCGGAGCCGCGCGCTCGTTCCTCCAAGGACTGCCTCAGGATAGGCTCACGGTCGTACGGGGCTGGCGCACGAACGAGCTCATCTTGAGCGCCGAGGAGCTCGCCGGCCTGCCTCCCGTACTCCTCATAAACTTCAGCCTGCACGGTTTCGGCTTAAGCGATGCCGCGCTGCCGTATATGGAGCCGGCGGTCCGCGATCTCGTGGAGCGCAGGAGCGACGCCGATTGGTGCGAGGCTAATGTGCCCAGGCTCTTTAACGCCTATTGCGGCCTCGCGGGCCTCAGCGAGGCCAAGCTTTCAGCCTTCATGGCCGCCTTGCAAGCCCAGGGCATAGGTTCCGCAGAGGATCTCGTGGTGGCGGGAGCCCAGGCGGCCGCTCTCTTGCGCGCTTCGGCCTTGAGCCCTCGTATGGGCTATTGGGCGTCTCCGGAGCAGTATGCGGCCTTCGATGAAGCGGGGCGCCAAGCCTGTTCTGGCATAAAAATATTCCTGGACGGATCGCTTGGCGCCCGCAGCGCAGCCATACGGGGGGCCTGGCTGGGAGGGGGCCGAGGCATACTCGCATATTCCGACGAGGGGCTCTATGAGGCGCTCGTCGAGACCGGCCAATGGGGAACGGGCCTGGCCGTGCACGCCATAGGCGGCCTAGCCATAGACCAGGCCTTAGCGGCCCTCGAGCGCGCGCTTCGCGATGGCGCGCGCTATAGGATCATACGCTTGGAACACGTTCAGTTTATCGATTCCAAACAGGCCCGCAAGGCCCGGGAGCTCGGCCTTACCCTGTCCATGCAGCCCAATTTCTCCAGCGATTCGCGCGATTACGCCGACCGCCTTGCGCCGGGCGCGCTGGCGGCAAACAATCCCTTCCGCATGCTTATCGATGAGCTTGGCTTCGCTCCTGGCAAGGATCTCATCTTCGGTTCCGACGGCATGCCCCAGGGCATAGCCTATCCGGCGCGGGAAGCGCTGTTCCCCTCCTATCCCGGCCAAGGCTTAAGCCTCGAGGAACTGGTCGCAGGGTACGGCCCCAGCCGCGGCATAGAAGGCTCGGTATGGCTGGAGATCGATGAAGGGCGGAGAACCGTGCGCATAGCGGAAGGCGAACGGAGCTAGCCCCGGCGAGGGCTCAGGCCTTGCTCAGGCCCCGCTCAGGTAGGCCCGGAAGCTTGGATGCTCGGTGGCGCGGGCGAGCAGGCGCGGGCTTGGAGGCTTGGATGCTCGGTGGC
>JBGSKZ010000318.1:0-1347 GCA_041741035.1 Treponematales bacterium | reverse complement strand
CTGTTTTCTTTTAACCTAGTGCGCCTTAGCTTGTTTAGAAATAAAGCATCCACCGGGAACCGGCCCGGACGATATGCTATACGAACCGGATGGAGTACATGCATGAAGAAGCACTTAGCAGCCCTTTTAGCCTTGGCCCTTATAGGCGCTCCCCTGTTCGCGCAGGGGCTCAGCACGCCCATGGCCACCGTTAAGCTCACCAAGACGCAGATCATCGCCGAAAAGGCCTTCAGGGACGACGTGGCAAAGGTGGAGGCCATGCGCAAGAAGGCGCTTAGCGCCGACGAGCGCAAGGCCTTCCTCGACGATATGATCGACGACATACTCTTTGACCAGATGTGCGAACGCGACGGCATCAAGACCAGCGACGCCGAAGTAAACGCGGCCATAGCCCAGAGCAAGTCCCAGGTGTCCAGCCAGCTCGGCAAGGCCGTAAGCGACGCGGAATACGAATCCCTGCTTATCAGCCAGGGCACTTCGCTGGCGGACCTGCGCTCCTACTACCGCAAGCAGATACTGCTCCAGCGCTGGATATCCACGGCCAAGGCAGCCGAGATCAAGGCCATCCCCCCAATAACCAGCGACGAGATACTGCGCAACTACGACCTGCTCAAGGCCAAGCTCGTGCGCCCCGAAACCGCGCGCGTGGCCTTCATTTATTACCCCTTCCAGAATTCAACCCAGGCTGAGCGCGACAAGGGCGCCAAGATCATCAAGGAGCTGTCCGAGCGCCTGGCCAAGGGCGAGAGCTTCGACGCCCTGCGCCTGCGCGCCGCGGACGGTACTTACGGCGCCACGAGGGATTACGTGTACGTGCCCAAGGTGGTGGAAGCCTCCAACCAGTATGGCAAGGAGCTTTTCGACGCCGTGTTCAGCTTGAAGGACGGCACGATATCGGCTCCCTTCGAGAACGAAAAGGGCTGGTGGCTCGTGCGCAAGGCCGAGAGCTTCCCGCAGAAGCAGCTCGAGCTTTCCGACCCCTTCCAGCTCGGCCAGCAGCAGTCCGTGCAGGATTACATAGCCCAGGGCCTCGCCCAGCAGCGCCAGAGCGAGTTCCTCTCCAAGACCCTGCAGGAGCTTAAGACCAAGCTGCGCTCCCAGGCCGAGGTTAAGATCATAGGTAAGCCCTGATGGCCTCGCGCAGGAAAGCGCGCATACTGGCCTTCCAGGCCCTCTACGCCTGGGACGCCTCGACGGTGCCCAGTGCCGAGCTCTTAAGCTTCTCCTGGCTGGCGGAGGATTCCGCCGCCAGCGCGGACGAGGAGCTTAAGGCCTTCGCCGGGCTTATCGTGGCCGGCACCCTGGAGAAGCTGCCTGAGGTGGACGCTATCATAGCCAAGCACCTCC
>JBGSKZ010000317.1:0-8471 GCA_041741035.1 Treponematales bacterium | reverse complement strand
CCCGACGCCGGCCCAACCCAGCCTGCCGGCGCTTCGCGCGCGCCTGGAACCGGGGACTAGGGCCATGGCGACGACGAATGAGGGCAGCCTGCGCCATGAAGCCCTGCTGTTCATAGCGGCGGCCATATGGGGCACGGGTTTCGTAGCCCAGAGGCTGGGCATGCTGAGCCTGCCTCCCTTTGCCTTCAGCGGCGCTCGTTTCGCCATAGGGGCGCTTTCGCTCGTGCCGCTCATACTCTTCCGCAAGACCCCCTGGCCACGCATACGCGCCGCGCTCGGCCCCGGCCTCTTAGCCGGCGTCGTGCTATCGGTGGCGGCCAATCTGCAGCAGACCGGCCTCCTGTACACCGGCGCGGGCAAGGCCGGCTTCATAACAGGCATATACGTGGTGCTCGTGCCCATAGCCGCCACCCTGCTGGGCAGGCACAGCTCCGGGCGTATATGGCTCGGCGCCCTGCTCGCCTTCGCCGGCCTATTCTTCTTGTCGGTCAAGGATGGCTTTACCATGGAGCGCGGCGACTTCATCGTGCTGGCCAGCGCTTTTTTCTGGACGGCCCATCTCTTGATACTGGACCGCTGGGCGCCTCGCGTAGACCCCATAGCCCTGGCGGCCACCCAGTTCGCCGTGTGCTCGCTCCTGAGCTGGGCAGTGGCCTTTCCCGCGGAGAGCTTCAAGGCCGGCGACTTCGAACGGGGCATGGGGCCGCTGCTCTACGGCGGCCTCGCGAGCATAGGCATAGCCTATACCCTGCAGGCCGTGGCGCAGACCAAGGCTCATCCGGCGCGCGCTTCCATCATACTGTCGCTGGAGGCCGTGTTCGCCGCCCTTGCCGGCTGGCTCTTCCTAGGCGAGCTCTTGAGTATCCGCGAGCTGGCCGGCTGCGCGCTAATGCTGGGCGGCATCGTGCTGGCTCAGCTGCCGGATAGAGCCAAGCGCGCCGCTGTTTGAGGCGGGAGCCTGTCATGCCGTTAAAAGGCCGTGTACCTGCCAGTTCCAGCGGCGGATGGCGCGCGCGCCGAGCCGAAGTCGCGAAAAAAATAATTGTATTAGTAAAAAACGCGCTATAATGGTAACAACATCAAAAGTCTTGGCACCCTTGAATTTATCCTTTCGAGGCTCATTATGCGTAAAAGTTTTTTTCTGCTCTGCATTCTGTCCGCTCTCTGGACGGGAACCCTCTATGCCCAAGACGGATCGGGTTTCTCCTTGTTTATCGACCCATCCTTGCTCGTCCCCCTGCCAGGTTCCCTCAGCGCTGAACGTTACGACCTCGGCATCAAGACATCTCTAGGTGCGGACTACATTCCGCCGTCCATACCCTTCCTGAGCCTGGGCGGATCGGTCGATTACACGCTGGTTCCCTTTGGGTTCGACCAGTCTTTGAGTTCCATAGGCGCAAGCGCCGGGGCGGGGCTCAGATGGAGCCCCATTCCCGCCCTGTCCCTGGGCATATCAGGAAGGGGAGGCCTGTCCCTGGGCATGTTGGCCGAGGCCAACGCGCTGACGCCATACGCGGCAGCCTCGGCGGGTGCGACCCTGTACTTGTCGCCGAGCTTTAGGATATACCTCGGAGGCGGCTACCTGCACCAATTCGCCTCTAGCGAACCGCTGTACCAGGGAATTTCGGCGTCGGTCTCCGCCGGGTTCAATTTCAGCCAGATGGACAGGCGCGCCCGCACCGAGATACGTGATATCGTCATCGTCCCCGTATTTCCCGTCTTCTATAAGTATTACGACGAAAATTCGCTAGGAACCCTCACCCTGCACAACATCGAGGGCGGCCCGATAAAGAACGTGCGGGTATCCCTGTTCGTCAAGCAGTATATGGACGCGCCAAAAGAATGCGCGCTCATACCGGTGCTCGGGCGGGGAGAATCGGTAACGGTCGAGCTGTACGCTTTGTTCACCAGGCAGATCCTTACGATACTGGAGCCCACGAAGGCCCAGGCGGAAATCAGCGTCAGCTATGAATACTCAGGCGGGGTCAAGTCGACCAATATTTCCACCTCCATCGAGATAAACCACCGCAACGCATCGCTCTGGGACGACGACCGCAAGGCCGCCAGCTTCGTCACCATGAACGACCCGGCGGTTATGCGGCTCGCGAAAGCGGCGGCGGGCATCGCCAGAGCCGCGGGCTATCAATCGATAGATCCGAACTTGCGCCAGGCCGTGGGGCTCCTCGAGCAGTTGAGGCTTTACGGCGTGCAGTACGTGCCCGACCCTAAGGTACCCTACGCGAAATCCTCGCTTCAGGAGAATAGCGTGGACTACCTGCAGTTCCCCGCTCAGACCCTGGATTACCGCGCGGGCGATTGCGACGACATGTCGATACTGTACGCGGCGCTCCTCGAGGCCGCGGGCGTGGAGAGCGCGTTCATCACCGTGCCCGGCCATATTTACGTAGCCTTCGCGCTGGGCATGAGCCCGAGCCAGGCGCGCGGCTTCTTTACCGATTCTGGCGACCTCATCGAGCAGGACGGCAAGCTTTGGCTGCCCATCGAAGTGACCCTGTGGAACGACGGCTTCATGAAAGCCTGGCAGGCAGGGGCGCGGCAATGGCGCGACGCTAACGCCAGGAAGCAGGCCGCCCTCTACCCCGTACGGGAAGCGTGGAAACTCTTCGAGCCGGTGGCGATGATAGGCAGCGAGGCTTCGGTGGAGCTGCCCAAGTCCGATGCCCTTTCCGTCCGCTTCAAGGCGAGCATGGACGCCCTCATAGAGCGCGAGATGGCCTCTCCGCTTGCCGCCGCTAAATCCGCTGCCGCCCGGGGTCAAGGCGACCCGGTTCCGCTCAATAAAATCGGCCTCGTGTACGCGCAGTATGGACTGCTGGACAAGGCGGAAGAGAATTTTAGAGCTTCGATCAAGATTCGCGGCAGCGCGCAAGCCTACGCCAACCTCGGGAATACCCTCTATCTGAACGGAGATTATCGGGGCGCCCTGGCTGCCTTCGCTTCCGCCAACAAGCTGTCGCCCAAAAACGCCTCGGCCCTCATCGGGCTGGCCCTGAGCGCCAGCGAGCTTGGCGACAGGGACGGAGTAAGCCGATACCTGGGCCAGCTAGCGGCCATCGACCCCGCCATCGCGGAACGTTACGCGTACATAGGCTCGGCGGGCGGTTCGCGGGCCGCCGAGGCATCGGCGCCGTCGCTGAAATGGGAGGAGTGAGCATGAAAACCATCCGGACCGCTGGTGCGGCATCCATAGCCGTCGCCTTCGTTTTGTTCGCCTGCTTGCTGACCGTTTCCTGCTCCGACGCCCTCCTGGACGAGATGGGCAGGCTGGCTGCCGAGGCCAACAGGCCCGCTATCAGCCCGCTAGCCGGCTCCATTATCACCGCCCACGAGACCATAACCTTGAGCTTCGATTCCGACATGACCCCGGGTTCGGTGAGCGTAGGAGGGAGCATCGGCCTCGCAGCTCCCGCTACCTCCTGGGCGGACCCGCGCACTCTCAACCTGAACCTGGGAAATGTCATCGCATGGAGCGCAGGCACGGGAAAGAAGATGACCGTGTCGATAAGCGAAAGCGGCCAGAGCACCGTGTATGAATATACCTTCGAGGTGTTCAACGGGGTGTGCGTTGAAGGAGGCGACCCGGCGGCAAGCGACGACGATTCTAAAGCATGGGCCGGCACGCAGCGACATCCGTTCAGCACGATCGCCAAGGCGATCGACTTCATTCAAGCGATCTATCCCACAGGCAGCGAGATCAGGGTAGCCCCGGCTTCACTGGCCACGACGCCGGCGAACGAATACCAGATAGATTATCGAGGAGACGCCGCTTCGCGGATAGTGATGGCAGACGGGTATTCCCTCCTCGGCGGATACTCGAGGGACTGGACCGCCAGGAACATTGCCGGCAATAAGACCGTTATCCGAGATATGAGCACAACCGGCGGAAGCATGGCGGATCCGAACCGAGCCGTCGATTGCGGCAACGGGCTTGACGCATCGACCGCGCTCGACGGCTTTACCATCCTCGGAGGAGGCGGAGACGCGTCGGCGGCCGTATACTGCTCAGGCGCGTCGCCGACGATCAGCAATTCAGCCATCAACGCAGGAACGTCGGGTTCAGGCGCCGTTTCCCGCCATGCGCTTTTCGTCACCGGCGGAAGTTCTCCCCTCGTGAACGGCAACATCATCAACGCGAGCGGAGGCTCAGCCTCGATCGAGACCTGTTCGGGTATCTATCTCTATTCAGTCACGGGAAGCCCGGAACTGTATCGGAATACCGTCTACGGCGGCACGGCGTCTTCTATAAGCGCCGGGAACTCGTTCGGGATTGTCAGCGATTCAACGAACTGCATTCCCACAATCGAGGGAAACACGATCGGCGGCGGGAGCGCATATACTACCTATTGTGTATATATAATGTCAGCCTCATCCCCGATAGCCATAATCAACAATCTCATTCTGTCCGGAGATAATTCGGACTCGTTAGGGTCCAATTACGGATTGTATTGCAGTGGCACCGCGCCTCTCGTACGCAACAACACCATCCGCATCGGAGACTCATCCGGTTACTGCGACAAGGCTTATGGTATTTTCCTATCGGGAACTACCAGCGCAACCAAGGTTGATAACAATCTGTTCATCTGCCTGGACGGCAGCTCGTCGTACCTCAAGGTCTGCATTTACGAATCCCAGAGCCTCTCCGACGTCGCAAGCGTTATGAACAACTGTTTCCATAATTTCCCTAACGACGCTTATCATACCATGTACTGGAACCAGAACACGACTGCCCTTAAGACACTTTCCACGATGGAAACCGCCTTGAACTCGGAATCATCGGGAACTGCATCGGCAAACCTTGACCTCGATCCAGCGGTTGACGCGAATTTCAGGCTTACCGCGTCCAGCCCCGGATCGCTAACGGCGGGAGGGCTGGATGGCGCGGCCGCCGGATGGGGCTTCAGCGACGATCGGGACGGCCTAGCGCGCACGGGCAATGGCGCTACCGGTTGGTCCATGGGCTGCTTCGAGAAAAATTAAAGTTCCTCATTCAGTATAGCCAGGGGGGCAGTATGTCTTTGGATTATCTTGCCGATCTCGAATCGGGCCAGTACTCATTCCCGCTCGCCGATTTCCATGGAGGTGATTATACCCTGGCAGGCAACTTCCAGGCTGCATTCAACCAATACGATGTCAGCGTCGTCTCGTTCGTGGATATCGGAACCTATGTCGACGCCGCCAATATCGGCGAGCTGGCGTGGATCGCCAAGCTCCGGAATATCGCCGCAGCACATGGGATCTCCGACGGCACGCTGATACTATGCGTGCTGTACAAGAACGTAGCGAACGTGTCGAATCCGCTCATCGAGTACCCGACGGCAATGACGAGGGCGGGATTCCCCAACTATAACGACTCGGGGGATTCTGCCCAGTACATCCATTTCTTCCTTCAGAAGAACGACGTGTGGGCATCTTCGGCCGCGAATATCTTTAGGGCCCAGATGGCATCCACAAGCGGAGCGTTCACGTACATCCTGAAAAAAACCGCGCCTGACACCTTCAGGGTGACAGATAAAATACATCTATCCGCACCCGGCAGCTCCAACGGCGATCCGGGCGAGCGCATCGATTTTTCGGGTTGGGCCCCGGACTACGCCGCCCTCGCGTCTTTCGTCTCGCGCCGCATACAAGATCATCTGGATGCCGCCCCGGCCGTATCGCTTCCATCGCCGCCGCCGAAACTCAGGAGCGGCGCCGAGTTGCGGCTCGAATTCCCGATGAAGGCAATCGGAGCCGCAGGCCAGGCGAGATACATCTTCAAGGATTCGGGCATCCCCGTCGACGTAATCGCCAGTACCCTCCATGCGGATGTAACCGTGCAGCAATACTTGAGCGGCGCGTCGCTCGAGTCTGCCGTACTGACATTGGCGGATTTGGGCACGTACGACGCTCATAACCTGACATTCGAGCTTGATGGTTCCTTGATCGCGGTCTCAGGGCTGCCATTCTCGATAAGCCCGGCCCCGTCGTTCGAGGTTGACGCCACCCCGCCCGCCATCGACGCGGCGCACTGCGTCCTCGATTTTGTTGCGCGTACAGTGACGGTCAAATTCACCGAAGGGGTGTACGCGAACGCCGATGGTACAGGCGACCTGGTGGACGCGAACTTCGCAACGCCTGTGATCTATAGCGCAAGCGCTACTATAAGCAACGTGAGCCTCGCCAGCCATACGGCCGGTTCCGATACGGCAGTCTTCGGTTTTTCGGCATCGGGGACGCCCGACGGTAGCGAATACATAAGCATAGCGCCGGCGGGCCTAAATCCCATATATGACGTCGCCGGCAATCCCATGGCGGCGGCAGAGACGATGGGGAACCTGTATCTGCCAGACTTGAAAGCTCCTGCCGTTCCCGCGCCGGTTTGGGATACGCCCGCTGACGACAATACGCCGACCATTTCCTGGGCGGGCGATCCGGCGGTTGTCGAGTATGAACTTACCGTCAGGGACACCGCAAGCAATCTCATACTGGCCGAGACGCCACCCGCAGGGTCCACATCATATACTTTTCTGGCGGCGCAAGCCCTCGCCGACGGGTCCTACACGGTCTACCTCCGGGCGAGGGACAACGCCGCCCCTACACCTAACTGGTCGGCGAGCGGTAGCGTGGACCTCGCCATCGATACGAGTTCGCCGCCAGCCCTTCCGCGCGATATCATCCTCGCGCTCGACTATTCCGGGTCGATGAATTCGCCCATTAGCTTCGACGGTACGACCAAGACAAAAAAGGAGTGGATACAGGACGCGGCTAACGATTTCTTCAATTATTTACTGAACGATATAGCATCCGACGACTACAAGCTGGGCGTGGTTAGCTACGCGACGAAAGCCATGCAGGCGCTTGGGCTCACCGACAAGGCGACGCTCGAGGCGAATCATACCCTGTTCAGCCAGGCTCTCGCCTCCCTTCCGCAAGGCTCGACCACTGCGATGGGCAAGGCGATGGCCCACTCGCTGAGCATGCTCGGCCACAGCGCCAGCGACGCCGCGTTCGGCGCCAGCAGGGCTATCGTCCTCATGGCCGACGGCCAGCAGAACGTTAATCCCAAGGTGGTCTTCTCCGGCGGAACGACGCCGACATCGCTGACCATCGACACGAACCAGGCGCCCGCCGACTGTCCGGTGGGCATGGGCATCGTCACGGTCGACGATGGCACGATACCCGTCCATACCTTCGGCATAGGTGGCAACGTTCCCTGGCTCGACGACCTCGCCGACCTGTCGCAGGTTACATCGGGAACGGCTGGCGCAGACGGAGACATCTGGCCGGCGGCCTTTAATTATCTGGTCGGCATCAGCTCGCAATTATTCCCCTATTCCAGCCCCCAGATCGTGCGAAACGAGGTCGCCTCGTTCAGGAAGGGCGAGCGTCGCGAGTTCCCGATAAACGCGGGCATAGCGAAGCTGACCGTCTGCCTCAACTGGGTGGGCGCATCGCCGCTGCGTTGCAGCCTATACCAAGGCCGGGTGAGAGTGCAATTCGATTCGATCACGGAAAAGGACGGGCTCTATATAGGAACGGTGAAGTTCCCGCACATCCAGCTCGTCGGACGAGCCGGGGTCGAGCCACGGTATGCATCAAAGCGCCAGGCCAGGACTCAGCTTGGATTCGCCGGCGCGACGCGATTCGAATCGCCTTTGTACGAGGTCAAGGGAAAGAAACCCAGGCCTGGGATTGACGTGCCCGAAGCGCTCAGGCAAATCGTCCAGCCCCGCGGCACATGGACCCTGGTCGTAGAAGGCGTTCCGGGCCATACCCAGCCCCCGGATGGCTATCCATTCAACCTGAGCGTAATAGTCGATGAGAAACGGATTAAGTATAGCCTGCGTCCCTTCAAGCGCGTCGTCCAGCCCCGTGAATCGCTTGAGCTCGGGATAGGTTTCTTCCGCGACGGCGTTCCGCTTGCCGCGGCCGCGACGGCAAAAACGACGATTACGCGCCCCCTGCTCGACTTTAGCGCCGCCCTTGCCCTGGATCCCGCCGCGGTAAAAAAGGCGCTCTCCGCCGCGGCGGCCGCGGGAATCGATATCAAGGACGATACCATGAGAACCCAGGTCCTTGCCCGGGATCCGGCGATAGCGAAGCTCCTCGCCAGACGGGTCGACTCCAGGCTGACGCTGGGCTCCCCCCTGTTCGCCATGCTTGGGGTGCGCTCAGCCAGGGGCGAGGGTATCCGGAAACGCTTCGCGGACACTCCGACGCAGGGTGCCTATCGCATAGAACACCTCGTAAGCATAGATCTAGGCAAGGAAGGCGTTTACGAGCGGATCGTGAGAGATTGGCTGTTCGTCAAGGCCTGACAGCCCAGGGCTGCTAGTCCAGGTACTTGCGCTCTATGCGCGCCATAGTGCCGTCGGCCTGCATGGCCGAGAGCTCGCGGTTGAAGCGCTCGACGGTATCGGCGCTTACCGCCTGCTTGGAGAAGCCCATGACGGTAGCCCGGTTGTCCTGGC
>JBGSKZ010000316.1:0-5295 GCA_041741035.1 Treponematales bacterium | reverse complement strand
TACGAAGCCGTGCGCGCTAAGGCCCTGCGCGACCAAGGCCGCGCTCAGCCCGCGGCGGAGGGCAGCGTTTGGGTCCACGCCGCTACTCAAACCTGTCGGGCTGCTTGGTTTTCTTTGCGCGCCTTATCGATTTTCTGCATTTTGCGGTAGTATTCGGCCTGCTTGACGATCTCGCTCATATCGAGGACGTTGATCTTATTCTCGATAATGCGGAAGAGCTTATTGGCCAGGAGCTGCTGCACCACGAGATTGCCCTCGCCTATGGGTAGGCCCACCATGTTCACGAGCTCTTTCGGGCCGAAATCGAAGGCGTAGCTCGCGCCGTTGCGTATGGGCACCCGGTTCTTCTCCAGCTGCATATGCAGGGCATCATACATGCGGCCCATGGGGTCCGCTATGAGGGTGTTGGCTAATTGCTTATATATGAACCATATGCGCTCGGCAAGCAACTGGGTGAGCCGCGTGACGATCTGCGGCTGGGCCTGTACCATGCGCTCGAAGTTGGCCTTATTCACGGCCAGGAGATAGGCATCCTCGTAGGCTATGGCGCTGGCCGAACGCGGCTTATTCTCCAAAAGGGCCATTTCGCCGAAGATATCGCCGGCCTTGAGCACCGCCAGCAGCACCTCGGTATTGTCGACGATCTTGGTGATCTTCACCGAGCCCTTCTGGATGATATAGAGCTCGGAACCGGGCATGCCCTCGCTGAACACCATGGTGTCCTTGGGGTAGAATCGGTTGAATTCCTCGGTGGAGCCGTCCAGGTACACGGCCTTGGAGAATTGTTTGATCTTGGCCAGGCGCTCCTTGGCGAGCACGGTATGCTGGCCAAGCGGGCAAAATTTCAGGTACTGATAGTAGGCGTAGAAGGCCTGATTATATTGGCTCTGTTTTGCGTAGTACTCGCCTATCCTGAACAGGTGGGAAGGATCGGCCTCCGCGGTATTCTTTAGGGTAAGCCGGGTAAGGGCCTCGTCCAGGAAGCGCATGCGCTTGGAAAAGCCCTGGATTATCTTCATGGCCACCGGGGTGTTCTTCTCTATGAGCGTGCCGTACTGATCTTTGCGCACGCTGATGAGGGTAACGTCGGTAATGGCCTGGGCTGTCTCGATATGGCTATGACTGGACATCGTGGAAATAACGCCGAAAAAGTCGCCGGGGCCGTATACGTTCCCGCCTTCTTCCTCCACCACTTCCACTTCCTTGGATATGCGTACCTTGCCCGCCTTGATGATGTAGAAGCGGTCGGCATTCTGCTTGCCTTCCACGATTATGTATGAGTCTTTCTTGAAATTGACAAACGCAAGCTGGAGAGGATTTTCCATCCGCTACTGTTCTCCCTGGGGGGAATGTGCTTGAAGTATAGGGGCGCCGCCTGGGGTTGTCAATGAACTAGGCAAGCGGCCCCCCACAACGTCAGCCTATAAGTCCGCCGGAAGGCCGAAGCGGCTCGTAAGCGCGCGTACCGCCGACCGTACCTTAGCCACCGTGGCCTCATCGCCCTTTGACTTGAGCACGTCCATGACGAATCCGGCTATCTGCGCCATCTCGGCTTCCTTCATGCCCCGCGTGGTAACGGCGGGCGTGCCCACGCGTATGCCCGAGGTTATGAACGGGCTCTTCTGATCGAAGGGTATGCCGTTCTTGTTTACCGTTATCGAGGCCTCGTCGAGCCATTTCTCCGCGTCCTTGCCGCTTATGCCCAGGGGGCTCAAATCGACGAGCATCAGGTGGTTGTCCGTGCCGCCCGACACGATGCGGGCGCCGCCGTCCGCGAGGGCCTTGGCCAGCACCTTCGCGTTCAGGACGGTCTGGCGCATGTATTCCTTGTACGCGGGATCGAGCGCTTCGCGGAAGGCCACGGCCTTGCCCGCTATGACATGGCAGAGCGGCCCGCCCTGTATGCCGGGGAAGATATTCCCGTCTATGACTTCCGACCAGAGCTTGGTGCGGTCGCCCTTAGGCGTCAGTATTCCTATGCTGTTTTCCTTGTCCGTGCCGATAAATATAGCGCCGCCGCGGGGGCCGCGCAGGGTCTTGTGCGTGGTCGTGGTGGTAAAATCCGCTATCTTTATGGGGCTTGGGTGCACGCCGGCGGCCACGAGGCCCGCTATATGGGCCATATCCACCATGAAGAGGGCGCCCACCTCATCGGCTATGGCGCGGAACCTATCGAAGTCGATGATGCGCGGATAGGCGCTCGCGCCGGCTATGATTATCTTCGGCCTGTGTTCCCTGGCCAGGGCGGCGAGCTCGTCGTAGTCAATAAGCTCGGTATCGCGGTTTACACCGTAGCTTACCACGTTATACAGCTTACCTGAGAAGGATACCGGAGAGCCGTGGGTAAGGTGCCCGCCATGGGCCAAGTTCATGCCGAGTATGGTGTCGCCGGGCTTGAGCGCGGCGAAATAGACGCCCATATTGGCCTGGGAACCCGAATGGGGCTGAACGTTGGCATAGTCTGCCCCGAAGAGCGCCTTAGCCCGGTCCCTGGCGAGGTTTTCCGCCACGTCCACGAATTCGCAACCGCCGTAATAGCGCTTGCCTGGGTAGCCTTCGGCGTATTTGTTCGTTAAGACGGAGCCCACCGCTTCCATGACGGCCTTGGACGTGTAGTTTTCGCTGGCAATAAGCTCGATATTATTCCGTTGCCTATCGGACTCGAGGCGCACCGCCTCGAAAAGCTCAGGATCATGCTTCTGTATATACGACATGGCGTCCTCCCCTTTATGAGCACGCCCGCGTTCTTTAAGGAACGCAAGCGTCTCCTCTAGTGTAGCATACCCCGGGGCCAAAGGTAAGGAGGAAGAGCGCGGCGGCGGCATTATTAATAGATGCCCGTTACTTCCACGTCGCTCCAGAATGAGGTATAGGACTCCAGCGCGCCGGAAGCTTCCTCGTAAATCGTCTGCATCGAATAACGGCGATCCGCCGTTATGGTCCTGCCGTCCGGGCTCAGGGGCGCTACGCGCACTATGCCTTCGGAGAAGGCTATGTGCCTCGCGTCCAGGTTGCCGAAATAGCGGCCCCTATCCTCGAAGGGCGTCTCAAAGGCGCCTATGCTTGCCCCGGAGCCCAACACGATATCCACGGGCACCCAGCCCAGGCCGTAGAGATAGAATTCCGCCCAGCTATGGTTCCAGGCCCGGCGAGAATCATCGACTACGACGCCGCTTACCGGACGGGCCGGCACGCCCAGCGAGCGCAGCATGGCGACAAAGATGAGCGAATAGTCCCAGGCGTCGGCCTTTTTTGCCTCGAACGCGGCTACGGGGCTCAGGGCCCGGGAGGAAGGATCGTAGCTCATCGTAGCCAGGAGGGCGTCATAGACGAGCCTGGCCGCTCGATAGTGGTTGCGTTCCCGGCCGGCCGCTTTTGCCGCCGCGGCCTTGAGCGCCGGAGAGTCTGAGGTCACGAAGCTGTCGGCCTGGGTATAGAGGGTATAAAGCGCTGGCGCGGGGCTTGGGGGAGACTTTACCCTATCCGCCTTTATGTCCGTTTCTATGGCATATACCTGCACGAGGTGGTCATGGGAAACGGTAAGGAGCTTGTCGTTGGCGAGGTCGCTTACCTGGTACACGGATAGGCCGCGATACTCGGGGACGAGAGGCTCTATACTGCGGCCGAGGGTCTTGACGCCGCGCTGCGAGGGGGAACTTTCGGGATAGGGCAGCCAGAGATGCAGGCTGTTAGGCCCCGACGAGCGTACCCTGGATATGGCGACGAAGGAACTCAGCGCGTAGGTGCGCCTGTCGGTATAGGATTTCGTGCCCGGGCTATCCACGACCTGGAAGTAACGGGCCGCGCTCGTTCCCCGATCCGTGCGTACCGACACGGAGCCCGACACGGCGCCGTCGGGAACGATAACCCGGATTTCCTTATCCGACCAGGAAAGGTATTCAGCGTCATCGTCAGAAGGACTGATAAATCCGCGGTTCGATCCGTCGTCCTGCCCCGGGAAGGCGGCGGCGGCCGACTGCCAGCTGAACTGAACCGCGGAACTGTCCCGATTCGACCCGAAATTAAGCCCCCGCACCACCAGCAGCGAGCCTATGGCTCCCTGATCGACGGAAAGGCTGTCTATGGAGGGGCCAACGGTGCCCGCGCCTTCGCCGCTCGGTCGCACGGGCAGGCGCGCGAGGCTCATGAACATGCGCGGGTTGGACATGCCCGATTCGGTGCGCACGCGCACCATGCTGGTCTCCGCGTAAAGCGGTACGCGCAGTTCGATAAGATCGTCCGCCCAGCTCAAGTACGAGGAGGCGGTAGGCGCCACGCCGTCGAATTCCACCCTGCCGTCAAGACGCTCGTCGCCGAAATTCCTGCCTACTATGCGCACGGCGGCGCCGGGGTCGCCGACGGGTGGATCGACGGCGGCTATGAAGGGCTTCCCGGCGTTCTTAATGAGGCGAGGCAGGGTAAGCGCGCCTACGAGCAGGGCAAGGAGGGCTATAAGCATGAGCAAGACGCCTAAGCCTAGGCTTGGGCGTTTCTGGCCGCGCGCGCTCACTGTCCGGCTTTCTCCGTACCCGCGTCCGAGCCGCGCTCACCCGCGTAATTCTTAAGCACGATTTCTATACGCAGCGGCGCGTCGCCCTCCGCGTTCATGCCCAGGGGATAGAAGAATACGCGCTCGCCGAAGGCCACCGTGAGCGTGTCCACGGTAGTGTGGTAGCGCATTTCTCCCTTGTCGCTATACCATACCTGGCCCTGCGCTATGAGTTTCAGATCCCGCTCGCTTGAGGGATAGGGCGTTATGGTAACGTAGACGATAACGGAGCTGCCCACCATCTTCACGGTAACGGGCATGCCATTGAGCGTGTATTTGACGTCGCTCGTCTTCCAGGGCTCTTCGCCCTCAGCCCGTTTGACGACGGCCAGGATGGTGAGTTCCAGGGCCTCGGAACGGAGCTTCTCGGGTATGGACTCCAGGGTTCCGAGCTCCGCTTTCTTGCTAGGGTCGTCAGGGGGGGCGGCGGGAGCCTTCGCCTGGGCCGGCAGCGGCGCGAGCGCGGCTACGGCCATAAGTGCCGCGAACACGAGCCTCACTTGCCGCTCCCCGGCCGGTAATCGGCCTCGCGTATCATAAAAGGCTCGCCGCTTGCCTGCTCCGACGAGCCCGCGGGAAGGGTGATGGTTATATTGACGCCGGCGTCCTGGCGGGCGAGATATTCCAGGATGCCTTCCATGCCCACGCTGCTGGCCACGCTCGGGGCGCTCTGTACGGCATTCTGCATGGCCATGCGCAATTCGGCCGTCCGGGCTCCGGATAGCGCGAGGGCGAAGGCGAGCGCG
>JBGSKZ010000315.1:0-13434 GCA_041741035.1 Treponematales bacterium | reverse complement strand
TTGCTATTTTTAACGATAACCCCTGTTTTTAGCCAAATAGTATCAAGCGATGGCATTTTCACCTATACTCCCCCTTCGCCAGGAGAGCAAGAACGTATTTCCAAGCAAGCCGCTGCCTTCTACCCAATCACTAAACTTAATCCCGATAACAAGCGTATAGTTACCAAGCTGTCTACTAATGTATATAAAATCTCTCCCTGGCCCCAGGCTGGTTTCAACTATGACTACTACCTCTACGTCCCCGATGATTTTGCCAGCAAATACCTTTTCGCGACATCGATCGCATCAGGCGGTGAGCAAGGCAAGGGGCCGGAATATTATAGCGAGTGGGCAAGAAACGTAGTTATGAAAGGCAATTGGGAAACGACGATAGCTCGTGGACTGAAGGCTGCGCTTCTCTATCCCGCTTTTGATAGGCCTGCCAACTCATCTGCCGCCAGTCTTACCAGGGATGCCATGCTACTGAAAAAGGACCGGCTTTCAAGGCTGGATCTTCAGTTTGTCGCAATGATCGATGACGCTCGCTCATTCATTGAGGATGAATACAAGATCCAACTCGAGGACAAGATTCTTCTTGCAGGTTTTTCAACCAGCGGCTCTTTTGCTTCCCGTTTTACTATGATGCACCCGGAGAGGGTTCGCGCGGCAGCGTATGGAGGGACGAGTTTCATGCACATACTTCCGTACTCAAGAGACCAGAAGAAACGCATCGATCTCATCTACCCGATAGGAGTCTCAGATTGGCTTCAGATCACCGGAAAGCCGTTGGATCGCGATACTTACCTTAAGGTCCCTCGGTTCTTAAGTATGGGTTTATTGGACAAGGAAGACAGAACAAGATATGACGGGCTTTATCCCAGTTCCATGAGAGGCTGGATAGATTCGAGACTTGGAAGCATGGAGAAACGCTGGAACGCCGTCACTAAAATTCTTGAAGAATTAGGGAATTTTGAATACAAGCTTTACAGGGATAAGGGGCATGCCTTAGATGAGGAAGACTACGTCGCTTTCCTAAACCGATACAACGACTATCGGGAATCTGCCACAACATTGCCTGCTGGAACCGCAAGCGCCGCCTCTAAAATCGATTTTTCATCCAACAACCTTACTTCTTTCAGGGTTCTTAGGGGCAATCCTTCGGTAATAATCAAACCAATAATAAACACGAACACGGATGGCTTCATCACATCCATTGACTTCTCATTCTTGAGTCCGAGTGGGGAATCTATACTCAGCCCCGAAACAATGATGCGTAGAATCCAGATCCAGATTGATGTGAAGCCCGATTCTGGATATACGATCCCTGCAAGCAGGAACCCAAATCGCGCTTACGATTCTCCATTGCTTTCAGCCGATGCGCCCAATCATCCGCTTTCCAAGCAAGACATCAAGATCGACATTCTTATGGCGCTTTATATCGCCTATGAAGACCTTTCGGGAAATCAGTTTCTCATAATGTATAAGCCAAAATAAAAAGTACGGAATCAAGAAACTTATTGATCATCAAGCGTCTACGCTTTGGCGCTGAGCGCCAAAGCCCGACCTTAGCCGAGCGCCTCCACCCGGTTGCGGCCGCCTTCCTTGGCATGGTAGAGAGCCTTGTCGGCGCGGTTTACCAGGGCATCGATGTCGTCGCCCGCCCGATAGCTGCTGTGGCCTACGCTCGCCGTCACGCGTATGGCCTGTCCCATGGGCGCGGCCTCTATCGCGCCTCGTATGCGCTCGGCCAGCGCGCCGGCTTCGGCCGCGGCGCTATGCGGCGCTATGATGAGGAATTCCTCGCCTCCCCAGCGGGAGGCTATGTCGTTGCCGCGCAGGGTCGAGGCTATGATCGAGGCTACGCCGCGCAGCACCTCGTCGCCCGTATCATGGCCATAGAGGTCGTTCACGCGCTTAAAATGGTCTATGTCGAGAAAGAGCACGGATAAAGGCTCGCCATAGCGTTCCGCCCGCGAGAGCTCTTCGCGGAGTTTTTTATTCATGGCATAGCGGTTCTTGAGCCCGGTGAGGAAGTCGCTCTCGGCCGCCCTGCGTATGGCGTCCGCTTTCTGCTTGCGCTCGCTGATATCGGCGAAGCTCGTTACCGCCCCCTGTATGCTCCCGTCCGCTCCCGGCACCGGGCGCGCGTTAACGGCCAGCCAGAGCGTGCTACCGTCCGCCTTGGGTATGCCCATGACGGCTTCGTCCACCTGCACCCCCGCCTTGAGGGCCAGCAGGGAAGGATGCTCGGAGGCGGGATAAGGGCTTCCGTCCTCGCGTATGGCCTTCCAAGAGCCGGGGACTAGGCCCGAGCGGCCTTCCGCGCCGGCGGCGCCGCCCAGCATGCGCTCGGCCGCGCTGTTTATCGTGACGACCGCGCCTAAGGCATCCTGAAAGATGACGCCCTCCCGCATGGACGCCAGCACGGTGCGGTAGCGGCTCTCCGAAAACGATAACTGCGCTTCGAGTTCCTTGCTGCGCGTTATATCGGATTGTATGGCCACGAAGCCCTGTATGCGGCCGTCCGCGTCCATTATGGAATTGATAGTCTGCAGGGCATAGTAAACGCTGCCGTCCTTGCGCCGGTTTACTACCTCCTCGGCCCAGCTTCGGCCGCTTAAGATCCATGTCCAGAGTTTTTCATAGTATTCGGCGCCCATGATGCCGGATTTGAGTATGCGGGGCGTTTTGCCTATGGCCTCGGCCGCGGCGTAGCCGGTAGCCCGCTCGAACTCGGGATTTACGTAGCTGATGACGCCCTGATGGTCCGTTATGTAAATGGCGTGCCCGGCGGTTTCCACGGCCAAGGTGAAGAGTCGGTTGTGCGCGTCGCCGTCCAGGCAGGCGCCCGCGTCTATTTCCGGCCGGGCATGTTGTTCGCTCATGGCCTAACTATACGATGCTTCGGGGGCCGGGGCAAATTTAGCCGGGTTCCCCGGCTTAGCCCCTCCAGTCGACTTATCGGCGCGCCGCATGAGGCAGGGTGGATTCCCGGACGATCAAGCGCACCGGCAGGCGCAGTTCCCTCTCCTCCACGGCGGCTCCATGCATCAGCTTCATGAGCATGGCTACGGCTGATTGCCCTTTTCCGTATATGTCCTGATGGACCGTAGTCAGGCGCGGGCGTATGATCCGCGAGAAGATATTGTCATCGAAGCCAGTTATGGATATATCACCGGGAATCGATACCCCAAGGTCCTGCAGGCAGGAAACGGCTTCGGCGGCGTAATAATCCGCCGAGAAGGCCAGGGCGGAGTGCTCGAGGGGCTGGCGTCCCAGGCCGCGGTAAAAGTCCCGGCGCTCGGCGGGGTCTTTCGATACGACGAAGTAATGGCGCTCATCCAGGGCCATTCCGGCCTCCCTGAACGCTCTTCGGCAGCCTTCGAAGCGCGTACGGTCGGCGCCATCGCGCACCGCGTCGTTGGCGATAAAGGCGATGTCATGGTGCCCCAAGGAAAGCAGGTAGCTGGCCAAGGCATAGCCGCCGCCCGCGTCGTCCAGGCCTACGCTGTGGTATTCCTGCCCATCGTCGTTAAAATAGCTGTCGACGAACACTACCGGCGTATCTATGGTCCTGCGGATGATGCCCGCCGTTACGCTGGGTACCCATACGAGCACGAGGCCGGCCAGTTTCCAGGTCTTGGCCAGCTTGACCACCTCGGCTTCGTCGCCGGTCGTATGTATCATCATGAAGTAGCCGAGCTTGCGTATTTCGGCCTCCATGGCGCCCATGATGGTCGACGTGAAGGGGTCTTCGAGCACGGTCTCGTGGCGGCGGGGTTCCATAAACATGATGACGCCGATAATGCGGGACTTTTTCCTCGCGAGGATCATCGCCCCCATGTTGGGGGCGTAGTTCACCTCGTTTAGGATAGCCTGGACGCGCCGCAGGGTATCGGGCGATACCTTGCCCGTTTTGCCGTGCAGCACGTTCGATACGGTAGTAGGGCTAACCCCGGCTTTGCGGGCGATTTCCTTAATGGTTCCCATAGTGCTTATCCATCCCGGCGGATCCGGCCGCGAGGAGCCCCCGCCGGGGCCTCCGCGGCGACCGGATCGGCTTACTTCAAATAGCCGAGCCAGGGGCGCTGCTGAGCTATCATCCTATCGACCATTTCCTCTATGGCGCCCGCTTGATGTACCACGGGATTGGCCAGGAGGGCCTGGATAAGGTATTCCTTCTTCCGGTGGATTACCGCTTCCGCGCTTAAGTCGTACACGCCGCAATAATTCCTGAGTAGGGCCAGATAGCCCTTGGGCACGTTGGCCACCTTAAGGCCTTGCACGCCTTTGGCGCTGATAAGCGCGGGTACCTCAAGGGCTATCCATGAGGGCAGATCCTCGATGAGCCCGTCGTTCAGGACGTTGACCGCCGACTCGACGAAGCCGGCGTCGCCCAATATGCCGTCTATGATGGGGACGACGCGCTCGGAGGTTTCAAGCTTAATCTCGTGCTTAGCCTCGCCGGTAAGGCTCGCCTTGTACCAGTCGTAGAAATCGAGTATTCCCCGGTGGTCCACCACGTCCCAGGCCCAGCTCAGGTATTCTCCGAAATGGCTATCGGTCGTTATGGGAAGCAGGCGGTAATTCTCCAGCATGAATTTTACCAGTTTCCTGTCCGCCCACTCGAAACGGCTTTTCGTGCCCGTGCTCTCCTTGTCGAATTTCTCGGCGCCCTGTATGGTGCCGGTCCTAAGGTATTCGCCGTACACGTCGCTATAGCCGGGCTCGCGCAGGAAAAATTCCTGGGCCTTCTTCAAGACCTCGGGGTACAGGTCCTTGCCGGTCCTTTTATCCTTGAGCTCCAGCATGCAGCTGAAGTGGTTGAGCCCGGCCGCGGTAAATTGCAGGTCCTCTTTCTTCATGCCGAGCATGGGCGGCAGCCAGCGGTCGAGCCAGCCTATTTCGTGGCACATGCCCACGAATTTGGCTTGAGGGTAGGCGCGCTTGACGGTGGTTACTATCGCCGTCATGGGATTGGAATAATTGAAAATCCACGCGTCCGGGCAAAGCTCCATGGCGTCCTTGACGATGTCCAGGATGACGGGCGTTATGCGCAGGGCATGGAAAACGCCACCGGGGCCGCCGTTCTCGCCGTATACCTGGTGGATCCCGTACTGTTGCGGTATTTTCCAGTCTTCATCCCATAGCCGGAAGCGGTTTCCCACCTCTATCGACGAGACGATGAAATTAGCGCCTTTAAAGGCCGCCCGGCGGTCCGTCGTCGCGTTCACGGAGAATTTCAGCCCGTGAAGCCCTATAAAGGCCTTCGCGGCCTTAAGGACGGCCTCGAGAGCCTGCGCGTTGATATCGAGTAAGGTGATTTCGCTGCCCGCGAGGGTTGCGCTGCAGAATATATCCCCGAGCGTGCCATGACCAAACTGGGCGCTGCCCGCCCCGACCAATACGATCTTCATGATGAGTGACTCCTTTTATGAAACGCCGTCGCTGTATGACCCGGTGCGGTCAGTATTATTTTATAGAGCCCTCCACCATACCTTTGATGATATAGCGTTGCGCGAATAGATATAATAGGATTATGGGGATAATGGCAATGAGGGCGGAAGTAAGAATTAAGTCCCATTGCTTGAGGTAGGCCCCGGCGAAGGCCGTTACCGCTATGGGGAGCGTCTGCACTATTCCGTTCGAGCCGAGCACGAGCAAGGGCAGGAGGTAATCGTTCCATATCCATATGCCGTTCAGGATGAGCACGGTTACGATGATGGGCTTAAGGAGAGGAAAGACTATCTTGAAGAAGATAGCCGGCCTCGTGCAGCCGTCTATAGTCGCCGCCTCCTCGAGCTCCAGCGGGATGTTCTTGATAAAGCCGTGGAATACGAAAATCGAGAGGGGCGAGCCGAATCCCAAATAGGCGAAGACTATGCCCGGTATAGTACCCAGCAGGCGTATGTGCGCGAAGTCTCCCACTACCCGCATCCAGCGGACGAGCGGGTACATGAGCACCTGGAAGGGTATGACCATGGCGGCGACGAAGGCCATGAACAGCACGACAGACCAGGTCTTGGCGCTGCGTACCAATATCCATGCCGCCATCGATGAAAATACCACGATGACCAGGAGCGAAGCGACGGTGATGACGGTACTGTCCAGGAAAGCGCCGATGTAGTCGACCGTGGGGTTGCTGAAGATAAGCGATACGTTGCGCAGGAATTGGCCCCAGTCGGCAGGCATGGCTATGGGATTAAAGATGATTTCCCTGGATGTCTTGGCGGAATTGAGCATCACCATGCCGAAGGGGAACATAAACGCTATGAACAGCATTATGGTGCCCGCTTCAAGAATGACGAGGCCGGGATTGATGCGCGCCTTGCCGCGCCGCTTAAGCTTGGCCATCACATCTCCACCTCTTTCTTCTTGTTCACCGATACCTGAATCAGGGAAACCACCACGAGGGCAACGAAGAGCACGACGGCTTTGGCTTGCGCCTCGGCCATGCGGTTCGCGGTGGCCGTACTGAATATATTCATGGCGAGCAATTGGCTGGCCTTTACCGGCGCTTCAAGGAAGCGCGTGGCCGGCCCTCCGTTGGTAAGAGTGAGGTTCATATCGAATTGCTTGAACGAGCTTGTCAGGGTAAGGAAGAGCGATATGGTGAAGGCGTTGGCCATCATGGGAATCAGGATATGGAATACCCGCGAAAAATAGCTCGCGCCGTCGACGCTGGCCGCTTCCATCAAGGATGACGGTATGCTCTGTATGGACGCTACGTAAATAAGCATGATGTATCCGGCGTATTGCCAGGTATTGACCGCCGACATCGCCCATATGACGGTTTCCGGCCGGCTCAGGAACGAGGTCTGCAGGGCTTCCACGGCCATGGCCATACCGAACTGCACGACTATGCTATTAAGTATGAATTGCCAAATATAGCCGAGGACTATGCCTCCGATGAGGTAGGGCACGAAGAACCCGGCGCGGTAAAAATTGCGCAGCCGTATCTTGCTTGTCACGATGAGCGACAGAATGAAGCTCACCACGTTGACGAGCGCGATATTGATGACCGTATACCCTATGGTTATCAGGAACGAATACAGGAAATCCGGGGCTGAGAACAGATTCTTAAAGTTGTTGAATCCTACGAAGCGGACTACGTTGCTCACGCCGTTCCAGTCCGTCATCGAGTAATAAAGGCCGAAAAGGAACGGAACGATAATGATCATCAAGAACGCGAAGACCGACGGCGCCAGGAAGAGCGCGTTCACTAATCGATTCTGCCTCATGTCGATCGGCTCCTGTATGGGATTGATGTGGGAGACAATGGCCGCGGGGCGCGATGCCCCGCGGCCATTGAAAGCATAAAGCTTACATGCTAGACAGGCCGGCTACGGCCTTTTTCATGTCCGCGGTGAACTGGTCGATCTTGTCGGGAGCCTGGGCGAAAAGGTCGAAGATAGGGCCGAAGACGTTCTGGCCGGCTCCGTCGGGCAGCATGCCGAAGAATACGCCGTAGTTGCCGCCCTTGGCGTTCGCCGCCATAAGCGCCTGGCTCAGCTGGCCGCTGGGC
Source organism: Treponematales bacterium (assembly GCA_041741035.1). GTDB lineage: Bacteria > Spirochaetota > Spirochaetia > Treponematales > UBA12059 > UBA5200. The sequence continues at coordinate 5,930 of JBGSKZ010000315.1, read as the reverse complement.
TTGAGGGTTACCGACTTGAACGCGGGTATCATGCCCGCGCCGTTGACCATGTAGTCATGGCCGTCGGCCGTCGACGCGATCGAGTTGAGGAAGGCCTTGGCGGCCGCGGCGTTCGGGCTCTGGCTGTTGACTACATACCAGCTGGGAGCGAACAGGTAGAGGCCTTTCTGCTCGGTATCCAGGAAGGCGTGGGGGGCATAGCCCATTTTAAAGGTAACGCCCAGCTGCTTCATGTTCGGATCCACCCAGTTGCCCTGATGAAGGAAGGCGGTGCGGCCCTGGGCAAACGATCCCACCTGGTCGTCATAGCTGCCGTTGAGCAGTATTTTTTTGTCCGCATACTTGAATAAGAGCTGGACATACTTCGCGTACTGGGCGAAGCGGGCTTCGTCCAGCTGGCCCTTAAGCGCGTTCTGGATGACGCTGGTATCGTCGAAAGCCAGGCCGCCGCCCCAGTAACAAGCCAGGTTATGCTGGCCAGCCACCCACCACATGCCGCCGGCTACCGACGCCGCCATGGCTACCGGCGCGTCGATGCCCAGTTCCTTCTTCTTCGCTTCGAGCGTCTTGAACGCCTGCTCATACGCGGCGCGCGTGGTCAGCGAATTCGGGTCGATGCCCGCCTTGGCGAGGATGTCGGCGTTGTACGCCAAGCCGTAGCCTTCGATAGCCACGGGGAAGCCGACTATCTTGCCGTCTACTTTAAACGCAAGGTCGGTGTCCTTAGTCCAGGGCTCGCCGTCCAAGTTCGCTATGTAATCTTTCCAAATGTCGTAACCGCCGCGGCCCTCGATCATGAAGATGTCGGGCATCTGGCCGGCCTGCGACTTGGCCTTGAGCGCTCCGCCGTAATCCCCGCCGCCGCCGAGCGTTTCGACCTTGACCGTAGTGCCGGGATTCGCCGCCGAATATTTAGCGGCGTACGCGTCGAGAGCGTCCTTGATCTCGACTTTGAGCTGGAACATGTTGATCGTTATGTCCTTAGGCTTCTCGGCTTCCTTCTGCGCGCAGGAGGCGCCTACAGCCAGAATGACCGCCATGGTCCCGATGGTAACAAGCCTCGTGGCTAGTTTTTTCATTTTCCATCCTCCTTCGTCTGGTTCGATACGGCCGATGACCTGCATCAATCGTATAGGTGTTGCGTAACACCTATACGATTGTATCAGCCATGAGCGGCTTGTCAAGGAAAATTTCGCTAGCTTTTAGCTTGTTCTCTGCGGGCGCTTACTATTGACGATACGATCACGGCAGCGAATATAAGGGCTCCGCCGGCAAAAGCATTGGGAGACGGCCGCTCCCCCATGGCCAGAAATACCCATAAGGGGTTAAATACGGGTTCAAGGCCCACTATCAATATGCCTTCCATGGCCGGCACGCGTTGTATGCCCCAGGCAAAGAGCACGGACGCTATGCCGGTCTGCAGTACGCCTAAGCCCAGTATAGCCGCGATGGCGCCGCCGCTTACTACGGGGGCGGGCATAAAGAGGGATACCGCCGCCGCAATTAGGGCGGTAAGCAGATGCGCGAGTATGCTGGACTCCAGGGGAGAGCCGTCCTTCTGCATGCGCATCAATATAAAGTAACACGCAAAGCTTATGCCCGAGCCTACCGCCACGAGGTCGCCCACGAGCGAGCCCCCGCCTAAGTCGCCGAGGAAGAAGATCGCCATGCCCAAGGCAACGACGATAAAGCCGATAATATGCTCGAGCCGGGGCCGTTCCTTGATGAGCAGGGGGCCGAGTATGCCGGTGTAAATAGGCGCGCCGTACTGCAGCAGTATGGCGTTGGCGGAGCTCGTATTCTTGTTCGCGTATACGAACATGAGCATGGTGGCCGCGTAGGCTATGGCCGCGCCTATCTGGGCGCCTGAAAAGGTAAAGCGCGGTTTGCGTATGTAGATGAGCAGGAAGACCGCTGCCACGATGCTGCGCGCGCCGGCTATGGCGAAGGGCTGCCAATCGACGAGTTTGATGAAGAGCCCGCCGAGGCTCCAGAAGAAGGCCGTGGCCGCCAGGGCAAGGGCGCCTAGGCCCATGCCCTTAGTTGTGCTGCTCATGGCCGGATACTACTCCGGCCATGGGCTTTCGCGCAAGCGCGGCGCTTGCGCGGCGCACGCACGCTTCTAGCACGCCGCGAGCGCGTCACCCTTTTGGACGGGCCTTAGTGCTGGCAGTCGTGGCCGGCGTGCTCAGAGCAGCCTACCCCCGAGTCCTTGACCGTTCCCGCGAGATAAGCCTCCACGACGGCTTTTACCGGGCCGGAGGAGCCCCGTATGACGTCTATGCCGTTAGCCTTGAGCACGCGTACCGCGCCTTCGCCCATGTTGCCCGCTATCATCAGGCTCACGCCATCCTTGGCCAATATCGCCGCTATGTCGGATTTGCAGCCGCAGCCGTCGGGGCTGTCCACGCGGCGCTCTTTGGCGATGGCGCCCGCTTCCAATTCGAATACCGTAAAATACTCGCAATGGCCGAAGTGTTCGTCGACCTTACCGTCTCTCGTGGGCACCGCTATTCTTGAATGCATACCGTTCTCCTCGCGCATGGTTATTTCGCCGCCCTCAACGCGGAGGGCTTTGCCGTGAATGATTACGTCCGCTACCTTGCGGCGCGCTTCCTCGATTATGCGGCCGAAGGTCTGCCGCGACACGCCCATCTTGCGGGCCGCGGCCTCGTGATAAAGGCCGTCCAGGTCCGCGAGACGGAGGGCTTCCGCTTCGTCGAAGCCAAGCACGACCTCTTCAAGCTCGCGCGCGGGTATGCCCGCGGGCTTAAAGTAGCCGGGGCTTAAGGCGCGCCCTACGCGGCGCTCGCTGATGGGCCGGGGCACGGCTTAGGCCTTGGCTTTTTCGGCGGCCGGCCGCTTGACGCTGGCCAGCGCGAGTTCGGCTTCGGCGGCCAGGCCGTCCGCGAGGCTTCGCATATCCGTGGGCAGCTCGCTCCAGCGAAGTTCCCTGGCCTGCGCTATCTCTTTTCGCCACGGTATGGACGCCAACAGCGGTATGCCGAGGGCCTCCTGTATAGTCGCGCCGTCGAGCGACTCGAAGAGCTTTATCGTTTCGCCGCAATGGGGGCAGCTCATGGAGCCCATGGTCTCCACCACGCCGAGCACGGGGGCGTTTACCATGCCGGCCATGCGAACGGCCTTCGCCACGATCATCGACACGAGCGACTGGGGCGTGGCCGTTACCACGACGCCGCTCACGGGCAGGGCGTTGAAGGCGGTTATCTGCACGTCGCCCGTTCCCGGCGGAAAGTCCACGATGAGGTAATCGAGCTCGCCCCATTCGGTATCGTTCCAGAACTGCTCGATGGCCTTGGACATGAGCGGCCCCCGCCACACGACCGGCGTGGATTCGTCGTTCACGTAGAAATTGATGGATACGACCTTGATACCCTCGTCGTTTACCACGGGTATGAGGCGCTTGCCGTCGAAATCCCCCCTGAAGGAGCTGATGCCCATGAGGCGCGGCACGCTCGGACCGGTGATGTCGGCGTCCAAAACGCCGACCTTCCTGCCGCGCGCGGCCAAGGCCTGCGCCAGTAGCACGGCCACGGTGGATTTACCCACGCCGCCCTTGCCGCTCGCTACGCCTATGACGCGCTTAACGCCCGCGCCTCCCGAAGGACCAGCGCCCGGCCCCTGATTTTCCGCTTGTTCCATACTTATACCTTTATATAAGAGGCTCGGCTTATCATAGTCGAAGGCCCCGGATTAACGATTGACGAGTTCGGCGAAAGCCGTTCCAGGCTTCGCAATGGTAAGCGCAATGCCTGCGCGAATCAATGCCTCTTGGGCCTTGGGCCCGAACTCGGGGCCTATGGCCTCCTCAACGCCCTGCTCGGCTAAGAGGGAAGCCGCGCCCGTGCCCGCTCCATGCTCGGCCGCGTAGCTGCCTTCGAGGAAGGTCGGCTCGGAACCGTCGCCCTTAAAGATGGCGAAGTAGCGCGCGCGCCCGAAAACCGCGGATACCGTCTGTTTATCGTCTGTAGCTATTGCTCGTACCATATCCCATACCTCTTCCCGATTAAAGTGCCGCCGCGCTACGCACGGCGTTATAGAGCGATCGTGCCGCCCCCGCCACGAAAGGATCCGCGGAATAGAGCCATGCCTCGCCCCGCTCGGTGGATAGGCGGAAGCGTTTGTCCCAAGGCAGCTCGGCCGCTAGCGGCGCGTTCCATGCCGCGGCTAAGGCGCGCGCCTGAGCGTCCCAATAGCCGTCGATACCCGCTTTGTTTATGACGGCTATGGAGGCGCGTTTCATGCCAGAGAGAAGCTCGAAGAGCCGTGCCGCGTCCCTTACGCCCGAAGAACCCGCTTCTATGACCACGACGACGAGATCGACGCCCGAGAGCGAGGCTATGACCGGGCAGCCTATGCCGGGAGGCGCATCGACGATTATAGCCTCTACGGCGGGATCCGCCGCGGCCGCTTCGGCCTCGGCGCGCTGCCGCACCGAGCGAACGAGCTTCCCGCTCGTGTCCTCCCCGGGCACGAGTTCGGCGTGCACGAGGGTCGACCCCCAGCGGGTTCTGGAGACGAAGAGCGCACCGCCGCGCTTGTTTTCGGCAAGCACGGCTCCGGCGGGGCATACATCCACGCAGGCGCCGCAGCGCTCGCAGAGCGCCTCGTCGATCGCGTATGCGGAGCCTAAGCGCTCGATGGCGTTGAAGCGGCAGGCCAAGGCGCAAGCGCCGCAGGACTCGCAGGCGCTCGCGTTTATGGCATAGCCGTCTCCGGCCCAATAGTCTTCCTCGCTTATGACGCGGGCGCCTAGGGCTATGGCTCCGTTAGCCGCGTCTACGTCGCAATCCGCGCTTATGCCCCTGAGGTCAAAGGCCGCCCCTAGCGCCGCCGCAGCCGAGGTCTTGCCCGCGCCGCCTTTGCCGCTCGCCACCGCTATTGTTTTCATGAAGGCGCTCCCAGATAGCGCAGTATAGCGGCTATCGCCTTGGCGAGATCTGCGTCATCGTCTGCTCTATGGCTGGCGGCGCCCGCTTTGGCGAGGCTTTCGGTCCAGGGTATTTCCGCGATGACCGGCGCGTCATAACGCTTTGCCAAGCTCAGGTAATCAGCCGTTCCCGTGCCGGCCTTATTGAGCACTATAGCGCGCGCTATCCCCATGCCCGCAAGCATGCGCAGGGCCGCGGAGAGGTCATGCACGCTGAATTCGGTGGGCTCGGCCACGAGCAGGCAGATGTCCGTGCCGTGCACCGCCCTCACCGCCGGGCAACTAGCCCCGGGCGGGCAGTCCCGTATCTGAAAAGAGGCGGGTAGCGCCGCGGCTTGTTTTTTCGCTTCGTCTATGACCGCCGTAGCACGTATATCGCCTATGGCCAGGCTGCCGCGCACGAGCGCCAGGCGGCCCAAACCCCTTACGCTTATGTGCCCTATGTCTAGGAGCCTTTCGCGTACGCTTCCTTCGGGGCATAAGCGCAGGCAGCGCCCGCAGGCCTTGCAGAGCCCTTCATTGATTCGCAGGAAGCCCTTAATGGCTATGATAGCGCCGAAGCGGCATATCGAAGCGCAGCCCGCCGTATCCGCGCGCTCGCCGTCGACCGCTTCTGCGACCATGATAGACACCGGCGCGACGCTGGGCGGACATTCAGACTCAGGAAAATAAGCGTCGCTATCCGGCGCTTCCACGTCCAGATCGACGAGCGTCGTGGCCGAATCCTTCGCGAGCCGGGCGGCCAGGTGTACCGCAAGGGTAGTCTTGCCGGTCCCTCCCTTACCGCTCGCTATCGCGATTATCATTGATCGCTTGGTTTTTCGGTATGCGTCTTCGCGATCAAGGCGTCCATGCGTGCCAGTTCGGCCGCGAGGGCGGCCCTGCGCTCGCCTAAAGCCTCGTCGGTGAAGCGTTCCCTATCCGGCGCGCCTTGCTCAGTCGCGTCGAACCACGGGCGGGGCAAAAAGCCCTGGCCCCA